>NZ_LOWC01000022.1:0-3805 GCF_001522845.1 Burkholderia sp. BDU5
GGATCGCGTTGAGCACTTGCAGGTTCGGCAGGCTCACATTGCCTCGCTGTCGCGGCAGGCAATGTTCGATCTGTTTGTATTGGGCTTCGGAGATTTCCATCCCCGAAGCATAACCTTAAATCAATGTAGTGTGAACACGCCATAGGCTAGATGCGACATGCGTAACTCCCATGATGATGAGCACGTCGATGATTGCGATCAGCAGCAAACCCAACGCGCTGCCGAGCCCCGAATCCGGCGTCATCGCATCAAGGTACTGCTGAAATGCGACGAAGGTAAACGACAACACGGTCACGGCGAAGACATTCACAGAGACATAGTTGACGAGCAAACCGAGCCAAGCATCGAAGAACCGTTTTGTGACATCGAAAATCAGGCAACCGATGAAGATCGGACCCAAGGCGAGCAGGACCGTCAGCATTCCTTTTGAAAGCAGGATGAGGTACGCAGCGTAGGCCGTCATGATGAACCCGGATGCGTAGTAGATCAGCCCCGACAGGAAGAACGAGAATCCGCTGGAGGTCAACATCGAGCCCTTGGAAACGGCGTCGTGCCCGAGAGCCCACGCCTGCGCAAGCTGTCTGTCGAGGATCGACGGACCGGCAATCGAATCGGCGGTCTGCCCAGTAACGACGCTCGCAAGATCCGTGGGCAGATTCATAACGGGATCCAGCACGTATTGGCCGTAGCCCGCCACCGAAAACCCGATGCTGAGAATCAAGGAGATCCGGATGACGCGGAACACCATATCGTTTCCCCAGTCTTGCACCTTGCCACGAATGCCCGCCCAGGAATACAGGATGAAGTAAATTCCAAGGCACGACGTTACGACCGGCAGCATCGCCGTCATCGTCCTTCGGACCGCCGCATCAAGAAACGCCTCAATCGCGCTCTGATAGTGCGTGAAGATGTTTGCATAGATGGTGAGCGTCATCAGTTTTCTCCTTTCGGTGTCCGGTCAGCGAGACTTTCGTTGACTAAAGTTTTTCCCGCTCGCAGCCTCTTCAGATATTTTCCGTAGTCGCGACACACACGTTCAATTGCAGCGTCGTCGCATGCGTCGAGCGTGCGGCGCTCGAAAGCTAGTAGCTGCCGCTTAATGTGGAGGTGGCCCAGCATCACCCGATCCGGCTGTCGTTTGTTCTCCTCGAGTGCGATCTCGCCGACGACGAACCCGATCATCGAATTCAGAATTTCGAGGGCCGTTTCGAACCTGACTAAGCTCTCACTCATCACAGCACCTCCGTAACGACGGGGAGACCGTCAGCCATCAGCCGATCCAAGCGCTCATGGAAAACACTCATCATTTCCGCGATGTCGTCATACATGGGATTCGGCCTCAGCAAATCGATGCATTTGCCCATTCCATGAACCGTCGACTGGACGGATGTGTACCAAGTGAGCAAATCGGGACACGCGGTACTATTGGCGGCAGCCATCATTCACCTCCTTGCAGGTGGGTCTTGGTTAGGGGCGATCGAGCGTGCTACCGCCCGATCGTCCCGAAAAAAACACGGCGTTTCTGCGTTGGCAGCGAACGCGAGGCCCGTGAGAGCCCACAACGTAGCCGGAGCTCCATTCGAAAGAGCCGCACCGGGCACAAAATCAACGTTCGTAGTCGTCCTTCCCCCGTGCTCGATTGCGCACCGATGTCGTCGTCACGCCAGCCGTCTTCGGGTCGGGCCGGTCGGCGTCGGTCGCGTTTGCCGACATAGCCTGTTTGCCCTTGCGACGATCGAGTTCTTCCCGACTTTCGCGCATCTGCCTCGCGATGTCCTGACGTTCCGTCCGAGGCGCCGGCAGGCTGCTTACAAAGCGTCTGATGTCTCTACCTAGAAGCGTGTCTTCGGAACGCCCAGACGCTTCCAGCCCGCCGGCCAGCGCGAGCCAACCGGTGCAGAGTTCATCGCGGCGTTGTGCAACCCTTGCTTCCCATACCCCGTTGATCTTGATTCCACTCAGTACCGCCTTCGCTGCCTCGCGAAGCTTGGCGAGTTCAACGGTTGATCGCCGATTCTTCTTTTTCGGGTCCTTAGTGATGTGGTACAGATTCTGTCGCGCGGCCTTTTTCACAACACCGCGAACTGATCGAGGCGTTGCCACGGCATCGATCTCCTGTTCGCGCAGCTTCTGTGCGAATAGTTGTCGGAAGGCCCACAGTTCCGACGGGCCATGAAGAAGCCTCTTCCCGCGAACCGAGCCGGCTCTGACGCATATGTGAGCGTGCGGATGCGGTGGGGCCTGCGGATCCGGATCCGTGTCCGGTGTATGCAGGACAAACGCGTACTCATGCCCGGCAAACGCGTCGCGTGAAAACGCGCGAACCGCAGACGTTAGCCGCTCCACGTTCGTCCCAGCCGGCATCGACAGCACAAAGTTCACCGCAAGCTTTCCATTGGTACGATGCTTGGTTGGGCAGCCGGACCAATACTCCTGCAACTCACGGATATCTTCGAGGCACGTCAATTGTTGTCCGCCATCGGTTTCGGCGGCGATTCGGCCGTTGCGCGTGATATAGGTCAGATGAGCCCATACATGACTGGTTGTCTTCGCCACACTGCTGACTTTCACGACGGCCTCCGGCACACGATGCACCACACGGGCAATGGCAGTCCGAGCCGACTCGGACTTGGCAATCGTCGGTCGCCTTGCTCTGGAATGCAGCTTCGGGATGGACGGTCTCACCTGCCCGCTCGATTGCCTTCCGGTGTGAACCGATGCGAGGCGCCGAAGCTCCTCAGAGTCGGACGAATCCAGTATCCCGAGGGTATCGAAGAGTTTTTCGACAGCGCGGCTAGTCATCGCTTCGCGCTCCTTCGGTTGATGCTTGCGTCCGTCAACTCAGCGACAAGGGCGCAATGCGCCTTGATCTCGGCCGAGAGAGCCTCTATGCGCTCTACCGTGACGCTTCGGCTCGCGTTCGGCTCCATATTCAAAGTACGAGCGATCTGGTTGAGGTTCCGGCCAATAGCCGCGAGTTGCCTACTCGACTCCGACAACGCGTCAACTTCCGCGCGGTTGAACTGCGGCTGCTGAAACAACGTCGCCCGTATGAGCTTGACGATCCATTCCGTTCGGCGGAGCCCTTCCTCGGAAGCCGCGACTGAAAGCGACTGATGTTCTTCCGTCGTCAGCAGAACGTTCACCTGCGTTCCGCTGGTACCCGGATTCCTCACGCGGCACATCACCGGCTGCGGCTCAGCTTGCAATACCTTGTCGAGCATAAGCCTGAGAAGCTGTGCTTCGCTTCGGCAACCATGACGCCGAGCGGCGGCGGCAAACTTGTCCTTCGTTTCTCGTGACACCCGAGTGCGGATCGTCATGTACTCGGTCATGCCATGGCTCCGCTACGTGCCCACTTTCTAGAAGAAAGTGTTTCCTGCCCTAGAACACAAGACACATCGCCACTTTCGTTGACGAAAGTTTTCGTCTGTCTGTATTGCGCAATACACGAACGCACAGGGCATCGAAGCGCTTCGTCGCGCTCCCGCGCGACTATGTCGTCGTTGCTTCCAAAGGCGAGGGTTTCCCCCTCGATAGCGGCTCCCGCCGCTGGTTGGCACATTTGGCTATGGTTCATGACGCTCCTCGAATCCCCTCGCTGCACCCGGCCAGAAAGCCCAAAATCGCGTCGTAGGCATACGTCAGCGCCAGTGCGCCGGTTCCAACCGTTGCCATCAGCAACTGATTCCGGACCGGTACGGGATAGGGGATAACAAGTGTCGCTATAAGAGACGGTTTCAAAAAGGCCCGGTGGGGCTGTTAACTTTCGCGGCGAGCTGTTAACCTCAGGCATCGGAACAAC
>NZ_LOWC01000023.1:0-863 GCF_001522845.1 Burkholderia sp. BDU5
AGGCGCACGGCGTTCGGGTGCGGCACGCCGCTTTGTAGCGCATCGCCGATCGCGGCCTGCAATTGCGCAGCGCCGTAGCGTTCGAGCAGCCGCAGCAGCGCCGCCGTGATGGTGCCCAGATTCGCATTGCGTTCAGCCGCGCGGCGCAGCAGATCCTGACTGGCGGGGGCAGCCTTGGCCAAGCGATCCATGCCGCGATGATGACGGGCCTCGCGTTTGACGCCGACCAGTGTCTCGATGTGAACGGGCTCTTCGATTTGCGCGCCGCGGTCGTAACTGCGAGCGTGGCGCGCAAGGATCTCGGCACCGTCCAGCACGCGTACCTGCTCGAGATCGGCCCGTACCGTGAGCGTGCGCCGCACGTGCGTGTGCGGGATCGAGTAGTCGTTCAGATCGAAGCGTACATAGGGCGTCTTGCCGACTTTGACGGCGAGCGTTTCCTCGACGGGATAGGGATTCTCCGGTAGCGCAAGCAGCGTAGGCTGCTCCTGGGCGAACGCCTGGCGCACACTGATCATGCGATCCTCCGGGCACGGGCGATCCGCCGCCTGCGTGCGGCACCAGTGTTCGGCTTGCGCATTCAGGTCATCCAGATCGGTGAACTGTCTGGCCGCGAAGAACGCGTCGCGGACGTGACGAATGGCGCGCTCCACGCGGCCCTTCTCGTTACCACGCGCGATGGCTACGGGTCTGGGTTCGAACCGATAGTGTGTAAGCGATCGATTGACCACGCCCTTGCGCTGTGACGCGAATTAGGCCGTCGTGTCGACGTTGCGCTGGGCCAGTTTCCATGGCAAGAGCGCCTCGTAATCATCGACGCTTCGCGCGTAGGGCAATGCCTTGAACAACTCGGTTAGATAGCG
>NZ_LOWC01000024.1:0-900 GCF_001522845.1 Burkholderia sp. BDU5
ACGCCGGCTTGCCGCCCCCGCCAACATGCGGACATTTCATTTGCTACAAAACCGGACATTTCTATTTGTCCGCGACACTCGACAGCGAGGCCGTTCGGCAGTCCAGTCGGCACCCCGCCTGACAGGCACATTTGTGCTTAGACAGACGACTCACCGCAGCGACTCGCACATTGTCGCAGCCACGCAAGGCACGTTCATTGGTGGCCTACGGTCTGCCATCTGTCATGGTCGATCACAGTCTGATAGCGCACATTGCACGACAACCAAGTGGTCAGCTTAGGCCTAACGGCGGTATTCTGTCGACGCAAGAAATCGGCATACCTCTCTGTACAGCTACCCGTGAGCGGGGTAAGAAACTCAGCGTAAAACCCGTTTTCATCGCCGTCCAGGTTGTAGCGCATCGCCGGCGGCCTGAACCCGCCAGCAAGGTTTGGTTGTTCAGTGAAGCCAGCCCCTTCCAATGCCGTCTTGATATTGCCTTCTATGAGTTCGCGCTTGTCGTAGGCCACATCCGCGTCCTGTGTGAAGATCGGCTTATGGTCCGCCGTGTAAGCACGCGGCTCGTACCCGTACAACCGGAATGCCCATCCGCCGACAAAGACGATGTGCTGGCGCCACGGCTCCAGGGTTAACGCAAGTCTGCTGAATTCCGCGAAGCTGCTCATACTTTCTCTCCTACTACTTTTGCCAGAACGCCGTGCTCGAGCTCGGCGGCCTGCTCGGCACCGCGCGTCGGGTCGGCGGAAACGTCAAGCCATGTCTGGATGATATCGGTCACCCAGACTCCATCACACATGACGCGCCCGCGAAGCAGCGATTGAGGGTAAGCGATCGATTGACCACGCCCTTGCGCTGTGACGCGAATTAGGCCGTCGTGTCGACGTTGCGCTGGGCCAGCTT
>NZ_LOWC01000025.1:0-545 GCF_001522845.1 Burkholderia sp. BDU5
TGGAATTGAGCGTTTGAAGTGGCCGTGCTTGGAAGATGATGTTTGCGGGGTAGCGACGCTGCGGATGCCTGACGCTTTGCGCGTCGGAGGGAGCCCGTAGGGCGAGTGCAGACGCGCAAAGCGCGTTGAGGGATGACGGCGCGGATCGGTTGCGGTAGAAAGGCACACCGCCGAAGAAACAACCGGCGCGACACCGGTCAAACCGCCAAGTTCACCCCGGGGTCGCGCCACACTGGACACAGGTGCGGGGCCACGGGGCCAAGCACAGGGACACGTGCAGCCGCAGTATTCCACGGCTGGGCGGACCCTGTCGATATCGACCTGCCATCGGCGTTCCACGGGGACCGCCGATGCTGCCCACGGGCCGCTTCTTCCTGTGCGCCCGCTGCCGGGCGCAGGTGTTCATTTGCCGCCGCTGCGATCGAGGCCAGATCTATTGCGCCGGCGGCTGTGCGCAAGCGGCCCGGCGCGCGAGCTTGCGCGAAGCGGCTCAGCGTTACCAGAGTTCTCGCCGCGGGCGTCTTGCCCATGCGCAGCGCGCCCGT
>NZ_LOWC01000026.1:0-161812 GCF_001522845.1 Burkholderia sp. BDU5
CGCCGGCTTGCCGCCCCCGCCAACATGCGGACATTTCATTTGCTACAAAACCGGACATTTCTATTTGTCCGCGACAGCATCGGCGGCGCATCGGCGGCGCATCGGCGGCGCGACGAACGCATGCGCGGGGAAAAGCGCGCGGACCGCGGCCGATCGTCCCCGGCGTGCGCGACGCGCGCCGCATCCGCGTCGGCCGTTGCGCCAGGCGTTCCGAAGCCGCGCCGGGCGGACTGTTGACGCGGGGTTTTCAGGGCCGCCGACGGAACGGTTTCAACCATTGGCCCGCGCCGCAGTATCATTCGAAATGTTTCGGGATCTTACAAAGTGGGTGCGGCAGTTTCTTGGGTTCGCGCTAATTCCTTGTTTCAAATAATATTTGGCTTTTATATCGACTGATTTGCCCATGCCTTTCCGGATTCTCCTCGTCGAGGACGACAATCGTCTGTCCACGCTGATCGCGGGCTACCTGCGCAAACACGAGTACGTCGTCGATGCCGTGCTGAACGGTGACGACGCCGTCGACGCGATTCTGACGGGGCGGCCCGATCTCGTGATTCTCGACGTGAACCTGCCCGGCAAGGACGGGTTCGAGATCTGCCGCGAGGCGCGCGAGCACTACGACGGGGTCATCATCATGGTGACGGCCCGCGACGAGCCGTTCGACGAACTGCTCGGCCTCGAATTCGGCGCGGATGACTACGTGCACAAGCCGGTCGAGCCGCGCATCCTGCTTGCTCGGATCAAGGCGCAGCTGCGCCGCGCGCCGGTACGGCAGGCGGACGGCGCGGGCGGCCAGCCGGAAAGCCACACGTTCGGCAAGTTCACGATCGATCGCACGAACCGGACCGTCGTTCTGCCCGACGGCACGACGCCCGAGCTGACATCGGCGGAGTTCGACCTGCTGTGGGTGCTCGCCTGCCATGCGGGCGAAGTCGTGAGTCGCGACGATCTGATGCTGCAATTGCGCGGCGTCGAATTCGACGGACTCGACAGGACGATCGATGGCCGGATCTCGAAGCTGCGGCGCAAGCTGCGCGATGACGCGAGCTGTCCGCAGCGGATCAAGACCATCCGCAGCAAGGGTTATCAATTCAGCAAGAACGCTTGGGAGTAAGCTGCGCGTCGACGCGAGCGGTTTCGATTTCGCGCGGACCGTTTGCGACAGCGGCGCGTTTCGTGGTTCGAAACGGCGTGTGCCGCGCCGGCAATGTCGAACTGCATACGCGACGCCGCGTTGTGATGTGCGGCGACGACGTGCGCTGCGATGCGGCGCGAGACGATGCGGCGCGTCGCGATGCAACGCGACAACGCGACGTTCGCTGCGGTTTCACTCGGTGAAACATCGCGGCGTTCGCGTTGTACACGCCCGCCCGGCCGACAAGCCGGCTGCGCGTCCGCCGCCGTTCGCCGCGCGTCCGCTGCCGCCGCTGCGGCCGGATTCCGCTCGATGATTCACAGCACCGATTTCCCGACATTCGCGACACGAAGATGAACAGCACGCAAGCGCACCGATTGTCCCCGCCTCGCTATTGCAAATGGCGCTGGCTGCATTTCCGCCGCTCGTGGACCGACACGCGCGCCGACCGGATCCCGAGCTGGTCGCGCCTCTACCTGCGGACCTATCTGCATCTCGTCGGCCTCGTGCTGGTGACGGTCGGCGGGACGAGCGCGACGCTATGTTCGGCGCTCGGACCGCGCACCGTATGGCGCGCACTCGACGCGCTGCCGGGCGGCGTGCTGCCGCTCGCGGCATTCGTGCTCGCGGTGCCGGCGCTCGCCGGTTATCGCTGGATGCGGCCCGTGTGGTCGGATCTCGTGATGGTGCGCGAGCGCGCGATCGACTTCACGGGCGGGCGCTTCAACACGCGCGCGCGCGAGTCGCGCAGCGTGATCATCGGGCCGCTCGCGCGCACGCTGAACGCGCTCGCGATGCGGATGGAGCGATTGATCGCCGCGCAGCGCGACCTGACGAACGGCATCTCGCATGAGTTGCGCACGCCGCTCGCGCGCGTGCGCTTCGCGCTCGAGAACCTGCGCGAGCCGGGATCGGCGGCCGAGTATCAGAACGCGATCGACAGCATCGAGCAGGACGTGACCGAGCTCGACGAGCTGATCGACATGAGCCTCACGTACGCGCGGCTCGAATACAGTTCGTTACAGTCGAATCTCGAGCAGACGGCGCTCGTCGCGTGGTTCGACAAGCAGGTTGCCGACGCCGCGCTGCTGTATCCGAGCAAGGCGATCGAGGCGCGCGTCGCGCTGCCCGCCGACGTGCGCGTGAAGATGGACAAGCGGCTGATGTCATATGCGATGCGCAACCTGCTGCGCAACGCGAGCAAGCACGCACACGGACAGATCGAGGCTGGTCTGCGGATGCGTCACGGCAACATCGAGATTTACGTCGAGGATGACGGGCCCGGCGTGCCGCTCGACGAGCGCGAGCGGATCTTCGAGGCGTTCGTGCGGCTCGACCGGCATACGGCCGGCTACGGCCTCGGCCTCGCGATTACGCGGCAGGTGCTGCAGGCGCACAACGGGCGCGTCGCCGTCGTCGATCCGCTGCTGCTGTCGGGGGCGCGTTTCGAGATGAGCTGGCCGGTGTGACGCGCGCCAGTGCGCTCATGCGGCGCGCACGCCTGCATCCGTGCGCCTCGACCCGAACCGCCGTGCGGCAGCGCGCCGTCGGTCGGCATCGAATTGCGCATTTGGCCCGGCGCGGCGCATTCGTCCCCGCGCCGGCTCGCGCCGTGCCGGCGGGACGGCCGCGCCCGACCCGGCCGGCTCAATATGAGTGGCCGAGCTGGAAGTAGAGGTTGCGCCGCCCACCCGGCGCGAGTGCGACGCCGACGTACACCGGCCCGAACGACGTGGTCAGGCTCGTGAAGAACGTGTAGCTCTGCTTGAGCGGACCGCTGCTTATCGTCGTATCGAGCGACCACACGTTGCCGACTTCCGCGCTCGCGCCGACGTAAAGCGCCTTGATCGGCGACGCATTGAACGTCGCCAACTGATTCATGTACGTGATCTGGCCGTAAAGGAGCGCATCGCCGCTCAACTGGTCGGCCGCGTACGCGGACAGATGCTGGAAGCCGCCGAGCGTATAGCCGAGCGGATTGCTGAGATTCACGCCGCCGAAGCTCTTGCCCGCCTCGACGCTCGCGCTCATGCTGTGTCGGCCGAATCGTTCGGCGACCATCAGCTTGCCATAGACGTCGGTGAACTTGTCGTCGCTCGTCGACAGCGATCGCTCGGCGCGGAATTCCGCGAAATAGCCCTTGCGCGGGAAGACCGGATCGTCGAGCTGGTCGATGACGAGCCGGGCGCGCGCGCTGATCTGCCGTCCGTACCAAGACGGGAATAGCGAACTGATCGGATTGCCGTTTTCATCGACGAGCCCGTCGAGCAGCAGGTTGTACGAAGGCGCGGCCGCCAGGTGCGTATACGCGAGCCCGATGCGGAAATCGCCGAGCCGCGCGAGCGGCAGCCCGAGGTCGAGGCCGACCCGTGTGGTCTGGATGCGGTATTGCGTGACCTTGACGTCGCTCTCTCCGTCGTAGAGGTTCGCGAAACGCCGCTGATAATCCGCATAAGGCGCGACGTAATAGCCGATCTTGTCCGACAGCGGCTGCCGCACTTCGACGTGGGCCGACTGTAGATCGCTGCCGAGCGTCGTGTCCGCGCGGAACTCGAGGCCGGACGGCGTGAGCCACGGCCGCCGGTACCCGAGATGCAGCCGGAAGCCGCCTTCGTCGGTCGAACTGCTCGACATCCCGAGCCCGAACAGCAGGAAATTGGGCCCCCAGTACTTCTCCTGCGCATCGATCACGAGCCGGTGCTCGTCGCCTTCGTTGACGATCTGCTGCGTGACGTTCTCGAAATTGCCGCTTGTCGTCAGCGATAGCAGGTCGGTGCTCACGGCCTGCGGATCGTAGACGTCGCCCGGCTTCACGCGCAACGCGTTGCGCACGACCCGCTTCGGCACCGACGAGCCGTTGGTTCGGATCTCGATCGACGTGATGCGGATCGGCTGCGGCGGCGGCCGCATGTGCGCGGCCCGGTACGCTTCGTACTGCTCGGGCGACAGCGCGTAGCGCATGAGCCGCGGCAGCGCGGCGACGGCGGCCGCTTCGCCCGCGGCGATCGCCTGGTTCGCGGTCTGAAAATCGGTGAAGCTCTGCTTGCCGAGGTCCGGCTGCAGCAGGATGTCGTCCGCCTTCAGCTGCTTGCGCTGTTCGGCGACGTTCTGCCGGATCAGGATGCCGATCATCTGCTGCATCACGTCGGCGGGCGACGCCAGCGCGTTCAGCGGACGCAGCGGCGAGCCGATGTCGACGGCGATCACGACGTCCGCGCCCATCCCGCGTGCGGCGTCGACGGGCAGATTGCCGACGAGCCCGCCGTCGACGAGCGCGCGGCCGTCGATCTCGGTGGGCGAGAAGAGCCCCGGCAGCGCCATGCTCGCGCGGATCGCGAGCGGCAGCGAGCCGTGGTCGAGCACGACCTTCTGGCCAGTCTGCAGGTCGGTCGCGATGGCGCGATACGGGATCGGCAGCCGGTCGAACGGCTGGTTCGTCGGCACGGCGGCCGTCCAGTTCGCGAGGAGCGCCTGCAGCCGGTTGCCCTGCACGAGCCCGACGGGCGCCTTGAAGCCTTTCGAATCGAAGCCGATCGTCAGGCTGTCGATGTAGAGCCGGTCGTCCTCGCGTTTCTTTTGCGGCAGGGCCGCGCGGTCGGTCACGTCGAACGCGATGTCGGCGAGGTTCACCTGCGACAGCCGCCGCTGCATTTCCTGCGCGGTCATCCCGGTCGCGTACAGGCCGCCGACGACGGCGCCCATGCTCGTCGCCGCGATGCAGTCGACCGGAATCCGGTTTGCCTCGAGCACCTTCAGCACGCCGACATGCGCGTAGCCGCGCGCGCCGCCGCCCGACAGCACGAGGCCGATCGACGGCCGGCCGGGCTTGCCGCCGTCAGGCGTGCAGACGAGTTCGCCCGCGCCGGCCGACGACGGCGCGGCCTGGGCGGACGTCGACGCGGCGGCCGGAGCGGGCAAGGCGGAAGCGGGCGACGCCGGGGCCGGTGGTGTTGCGCCGGCGTTCGTCTCGGCGATCGATGCGGTGTTCGACGCGATGGCGGCTTGCCGGCCGGCGACCCAAGACCATGCGGCCGCGGCGTCCACGGAGGTGGGCGAACCCGCAGTGGCCGAAGCCAAGGCGGGCGACGCCGTCGCCGACGTCTCGGCGGCCGCCGAAGCAACTTTCGTCGCCGTGACGGGCGTCGCGCCCGGTGCGGCCGCCGGCATGGCCCCCGGCGTTGCGGCGGCTCCCGCCATGGCAGCGGCGGCGTCGGCCGCATCGGCGGACGCGGGCCGGCCCGCCGCGACGCAGACGAACAGGAAGGCGGCCACGAGGCCGGGAACGCGAAGGCCCGGACGGGCGAAGGAGGCGAGCACCGTCATTATCGTTGCTATGGCGTGATCGGACTGAACAATCGGGAGGGCCGATCCGGAATCGGCAAAAGCGAGAGAGTACCGCTTTTGCCGGGCCGCGACCACGCGTTGTCGCGATCCGCCCCGGCGGGCGGCGCAAAGCAACCTGGCGCTCTATAGAAAATTCATGAAATCTCCTAAAGTATTCAGGCATCCTGCCGCTAAGCGACTGAGTGGATTGTGCTCGTCGCCGGCAACCGGCCCGGGGGGCGGCCGGCGACGCATCCGCAAAATCCTTCCACACGATTCGATAGAGGCTTCACCATGGCGGCACCCTTTCTCGGAAGGTTCTTTGCGCATAACGTCGCGGTCGATCCGGGCACCGCGAGCACGCAGATCTATGTCCGCGATCGCGGCGTCGTACTGAATCAGCCGTCGGTCGTCTGCTTCCGCAAGCGGGGCGGCCCGACGGAGAAGGCGCGCGTCGAGGCGGTCGGCGAGCAGGCGAAGGCGCTCCTCGGGCGTTCGCCCGAGCATCTCGAGGCCGTCAGGCCGCTCAGGCACGGCGTCGTCGCGAACTATCACGCGGCCGAGCAGATGATGCGGCAGTTCGTCGGCATGTCGCACGCGCGCTCGCTGTTCGGGCGGCGCGTCGAGTTCACGATCTGCGTGCCGTCGAATGCAACGGCGGTCGAGCAGCGCGCGATCCGCGAGGCGGCGCTCGCGGCGGGCGCATCGCGGGTCAGCCTGATCAGCGAGCCGCTCGCCGCCGCGCTCGGCGCGGGGCTGCCGGTGATGGAGGCGGTCGGATCGATGGTCGTCGACATCGGCGGCGGCACGACCGAGGTTGCGGTGATCGCGCTCGGCGGGATCGTCTATCGCGAGGCGATCCGCGTCGGCGGCGACCAGTTCGACGCGGCGATCGTCAATCACGTCCGCAACGTGTATGGCGTGCTGCTCGGCGAGCATACGGCCGAGCACGTGAAGAAGGTGATCGGCGTCGCGAGCTATCGGGTGCCGCGAGAATCGATCCATGCGGTCGGGCGCAGCGTCGCGGACGGCCTGCCGCGCACGATTCAGCTCAGCAACCACGACATCGCCGACGCGCTCGCCGCGCCGCTGAACCAGGTGGTGAGCGCGGTGAAGGGGGCGCTCGAGAACGCGCCCCCCGAGCTCATCACGGACATCGCAGATCGCGGCATCGTGCTGACGGGCGGCGGCGCGCTGCTCGCGCATCTCGGCAAGCGGCTCTACGACGAGACGGGGCTCGTCGCGCGGGTCGCCGACGACCCGCTGACCTGCGCGGTGCGCGGCGCCGGCGCGGCGATGGGGCGGGGCGGGTTCGAGGTCGGCGACGAAGATGCGGACGATATCGGCCAGAATCGCTGATTCGGCTGCGCCGTCAAGTGCCCGGCTGCCCGCCGCACCTCGCTAACGCGACTGCAACCACGCCGCGACGGCCTTCGCCTGATCGGTATTCAGCGTATGCGCAACCGCGCTCATGACGGGCGCATTCGCGCGCGTGCCGTTCTTGAACACCTGGATTTGCCGCAACAGGTAGGCTTCGTGCTGTCCCGCAAGCCGCGGAAACGTGCCGACGCCTTGCGCGTTCTGCCCATGGCACGACGCGCACGCCGGCGTGCCCTGCTCCGGCACGCCATGCTCGAAGATGTCCTGCCCCTTCGCGACGAGCGCCGGATCGCCGGGTTCGCCGTGCGTCGGTTCCTGATGCGAGTAGTAGTCGGCGATCGACGCGATCGTCGCATCGTCGAGCTGCGACGCGATGGCCCACATGTACGCGCGCGCGTCGGTCTCGCCGCGCGCATGCTCGCGAAAGCCCTTGAGCTGCGCGGTCAGATACTCGTTCGTCTGCGCATTGAGCCGAGGGAACATCGGCGATTCGCTGCGGCCGTGCGCGCCGTGGCAGGCGGCGCAGAGCTGCGCGGCGAGCCGCGCGCCGTTCTGCGCGTGCGCGGAGTCGGCGGGCCAGCCGCCGAGCGCGGCGGCGAGCGCCGCGACCCAGATCGGTAACGCAAGCAGCTTCTTCATGATCGTTCTCGGCGGGGCAAGCGGGTTGGCGATGAATGTGCGCGGTCGACCTCAGAACACGAACCACGCGAGGAAGTACAGTGTGTTGTTGTCGCTCGCGTTTCGGCCGTTGCCGTCGTAGTTGAAGCGTCCTCCATTGAACTTGAGGAGCCATGTGTACTGCAACGACAGCTTCACTTGCGGGTGCGGCAGATAGTCGAGCTCCGCGATGATGCCTCGCGTGTCCGGACTGCCGTTCGCGCTGCCCGTTACGGGCGTCGCGCCATAGAGCCCCGCATCGGTATCGCCCGTCGTCGAGAAGTACGCGAGCGTCGCGCCGTACTTGCGCTGGTAATAGTACGAAGCCTTCGCCTTGAACGTGTTCAGATGGTCGGTTGGATTGGCGGGCGTCGGGCCCGCGCCGATGCCTCCGCTCGGGAAGCTCGCGCTCCAGTTCTGCTTCTCGTGGATGAACGTGAACTGCGTCGTGAACGCATGCGACAGCGTCAGATATTGATACTGCGCGTCGAGGGCGATGTCGGTGAAGCGGTCGGTCGGCGTTGCGGGCATCGTGTTGTCCGGATACACGTCCGCGATCAGGCCGAACGTGCCGAGCATCAGCGAGTGCGGGCCCCATTCGCGGTTGTAAGCGACGCGCCAGTACGGATTCGCGCCCCTCAGCCGCATTACGCCGCCTGGTGTACTGATGTCCTGGCCGGTGCGGAACAACGAGAACATCTGATCGGCAGTCCGATAGAAACCGAGTTCCGCGTAGATGCTGCGCTGCCAGAACGCGTATGCGGCGAAGCCCACGACTTGCTGCGCGAGTCCGCCGTCGATCAGCGTGCTTGCCGTCGGCGTGAGCGATACGCTGCTCGATGCGTACGGATAGCCGAACGCCGGCGTGCTGTTCCACACATCGGAGACGGTCGGGTTGTTGTTGACCGTGACGCCGTAGATGAAGTCGACGTCGTCGCGGGTGAAGTGTCCGGCCGCGCGGATGTCGGTGTTGTCGATGCCGCTGTGATGCGCAACGCCATCGTACGTCCACTGCGCGAACGCGCCGACCGAGCCTGCGATGCGGCCGCCGTAGAACAGGCTCGCCTGCTGCAGCACGACGTCCTGATTGCGGACGAAGTCGTAATTCCGGTTGTCGATCGAGCGGGTGTTGGTTTGCGACACTTGAACCATGCCCGCGAGCGGGATCGTGAACTTGTTCGACAACGTGTAGCCCGTCAGCTTGAAGAAGCGCCCGAACGGCGTGAGCTCCGGAAAGCTCACGTGACAGGCGACGCAGGCGAGCCCCGTTTGTCTTGCGAACGCCGGTATCGCAGCGGCGTCGTTCGACAGAAACAGCACCCCGGACACGCAGGCAAGTATTGCGGTGAGACCGCGACGGATGCGATTTAACATACCGCCCCCCCTTCTTGTTTCTCATTAGGGCTTGTCGAACAGGTTCCCGTGAGGAGCCGCCTTTTTTCTAGCGTATTCAAAACGATGTTCTCGCCGATATTTTTTACGATTGTCTTTTTCTTTCAATATCGTTTCGATTGTTTAAAATCAGTCGTGATGCCAACTCATTGTTCGATGAATCGATCGATATCGGTGACGTGAGCGTAAGAGCGCCGTATTTGTGGAAATTGATTTGGATCAATCGTCGAAGGTCGTTGCCACGGGCTTTGTCGTTTATGCAACGCAACGCGAAGCGCCGCGCGTGCCGAGGGCGCGTGATGTTCCCTCGACATGCGCGCGGCTACTTGCCCTGCAGCAGATCCATGAACGGCGGGAAGGTCAGCAGGATGCCGAATGTCAACAGCACGAAGGCGATTGCCGTCACGCGGCCGAGCGCGACCGCTTTCGCGCGCCACTGGCGCGACAGCACAGCCCACGACAGCAGCCAGACGACGATCGCGCTCGTCGTCACGCCCGAAAGCGGCCCGGTGGGTTTGTAGAACGTGAAGAAATGCGCAATCGAGCGGAACGCGTCGCCGGCGAGCGCGAAGAGCCCGACGGCGAAGCAGCCGATGCCGGCTGCGAGAATGGCGGCGGCGGCCGGACCGTTCGGCAGCACGTCGACCGAAGCGGGCGCATTCGTGTGCGACGAAGCGGTCGCCGGCTCGTTCGCTACGGATGACTGAGGTTGTCCTGCGCTGGCAGTACGCTGCGCGGGGGGGCGCGGATGAGAGGTATGCATCTTCATTCTCCCGTCATGAGATGGATGGCGGCGCCGCCACGGACCGGCGCGTACTTGTTGAGGAATGCGCCGAATGCGCCCGCGACGCCCGTTGCGACGAACGCGACGACAGTGAACGCCAGCACCGCGTTGCGAATCTGGCGTTGCCTGCCGAGCGCCGGGCCGTACTTGCCGAACACGTAGGCGACCATCGTCATCGCGATCGGCGCGAGCCAGGCGACGTGCTCCTTCCACTCCATCCCGAGGCTGTGCCAGCCTGACGTGTCGCGGCTCGACATCAACAGACGCTGCGGATAATTCGCGAGATCGGTCAGGCCGGAGGGCGGCGCCGCTCGATACCACGGATAGACGACGTATGCGCCGGAGAACACCGTCGCCCACGCGAGGATCACCATCGCCGACAGATAGATCATCAGCAGCCGGTGTTCACGCGGCGTGGGCACGGCGGGCGCGCCGGGCGCGGACATGCGATAGAGCTCGGCGAGCGCGCCGGAAAAGGCGAGCATGAACAACGCGCCGAATCCCATTCCGTGCAGCACCGTCAGCAGGTCTCTCAATGAAATTTCCATCATGGCCTCCGTTCATGTGGCGGGTTCTGTTTCTATCCTGTAGGACGGCGGGGTTACTGCGTTGAGGCAGATCAATTCAAATGACGCGATTAATATTTATTCGAATGCCAAGGCAAACTGAAAGATGATTGATAGGCGAATGAATTTGCTATCTGTCATCTGCGGGAATTGAAATGAAATAATAGGAAGAATCGACGGAAATGCCAAAGAGGATGGCGAGTGCGTGTTGCCGATCCGGACGGGAGCGTGCGGCGCGTCGTCGGGACATGAGCCTGTTGCGCTCGCGTTGCGCCGGTTTCGCGCGTCATGTCGTGCATCGAGTCCATTGCGCGCGCGGCGTCATGCGATCTCGTCCGGAACGATTCTTGTTTTTCGAAACCCTCGACGACTTTGTCCCGCGAATGGAAGCGTCGTGTTGCATCGAGTCCGCTGCCGACACATCGAAGAGGATCGTTCCGATTTTTTTGCATATCTATTTGCTTTGATATTGCCTTTTCACAAGTGGCCATATGCATCAACTAGACCAACTCGAGATGTCGTCGCCGGAGGGGGGGCCGTCATGCCGTTCGCTTAGCCGATCAGCGTTCGCGTTTTCATGAGTTTTCGATCATTCGTTTTTCTTTCGAAGCAGCCGGCGCCTTCGCGCAGCCGGACGAGGCGCTTCGTTTCGACGGTTCTCCGAATCGTCGGTGCATGTCCAGCCGTGCCAGGCAGTTTCCTTCGACGTCTATTTTCGATAGCAGGGAAGGGACAACATGAGCAGCGTGCGTTCAAGAAAATAGCAGGCTTGTGGCCGGCCGTTGGCGGGGCCGAGCGCGACGATGACGGCGAAGGAAGGGGCTGGCGGGCGCGTTCGCGTGGCGGGTGGCTCCATTGACACATGGAGGCGCGTCGATCGGACGCCGCGTCGGCACATCGGCCCATTGACCCGCATACCCGCAGACTTGTCGATCCATCGATCAACCGATCCATCGACTCGCCAATCCCTCGGACAGATCCTCACCCAAGACCGCAAAATCGGCGAAATACGTGCGATCGACATGATCGCACCCCAGCCGACGCTGCGCATCCGACGCGTTCTGTCCTATCCTGTGCGGAAAACGCGACGCACCCGGCGCGCCGCGTCCAGCCCAGGAGTTCCGATGCCGAGGCAAGCCGACACTTCTTCCCCGCGCGCGCCGCAGGCCGCGTCCGCATCTTCACCCGCGCCCACTGCGCAGACGACGGCGACGCCGTCCCCCCTCGCGTTCATCGCGCCCGAGCCCGACACGCAGACGGCCGCGCGCGGCAGCCAGTTCGTACTGAAGACGGGCAACGCGTTCGTCGTCAGTGATGCGCTCGGCGACGTCAGCGGCCATGACGACGGTTTTTTCGTCGACGACATGCGTGTGCTGTCGCAATGGCGGCTGACGTTCGGCGGCCGCGCGCCGTCGCTGTTGTCGGGCGCGACGAGCGTGGACAACGCGTCGTTCGCCGCGCACCTGACGAATCGTCCGCTGCCGCCGCTCGGCGGCAGCGAGACGCCCGAAGGCGTGATCCACATCGAGCGGATGCGGGTGCTCGCCGACAACGTGCTGTACGAGGCGCTCACGCTGACGAACTACGGCACGAGCGACGCCGAAGTGCCGCTGTCGGTGTCGTTCGGTGCGGACTTCAAGGACATGTTCGAAGTGCGCGGATCGCGGCGCGAGCGGCGCGGCGCGATCGCGCCGCCGTGCGTCGAGGCGGGCGCAGTCAAACTGCGTTACGACGGGCTCGACGCCGTCGAGCGGAGCGTGCAGATCGGTTTCGAGCCGAAGCCCGACACGCTGTCGGTCGATCGCGCCGACTATACGCTGACGCTCGCCGCGCAGGCGTGCGTATCGCTGTATCTGACGGTCGAGGCGCGCATTGGCGCGGCGCATCCGGGCGGCGGCGCGTTCGTGCAGCGGCCGTGCATCGCGACGGGGCGCGGCGCGCTCCGCAAGGCGCTCTCCGACGTGCATCGCGCGATGCGCGAGCGGCGGCGCACGATTGCGCGCGTGCACACGAGCAATCCGCTTTTCAACGCGTGGCTCGACCGCTCGCTCGCCGATCTTGGTCTCTTGACGACGTCGCTCGAAACCGGCCCGTATCCGTACGCGGGCATCCCGTGGTTCTCGACGCCGTTCGGCCGCGATGCGGTGATCACGTCGCTGCAGATGCTGTGGTTGCAGCCGTCGCTCGCGCGCGGCGTGCTGCGGTTTCTCGCCGAGCATCAGGCGCGCGAGACGTCCGCGTTTCGCGACGCGGAGCCGGGCAAGATCATGCACGAGTTCCGCAGAAGCGAGATGGCGGCGACGGGCGAAGTGCCGTTCGCGCTGTACTACGGCGGCGTCGACACCACGCCGCTCTTCGTCGTGCTCGCGGGTGCGTATCTCGAGCACACCGGCGACGAGGCGCTGATCGACGAGCTGTGGCCCGCGCTCGAGCGGGCCGCGCAATGGGTGACGAGCGTCTGCGACCGCAATCCGCGCGGCTTGCTCGACTATCAGCGCACGTCCGCGCGCGGTCTCGCGAACCAGGGCTGGAAGGACAGCCAGGATTCGGTGTTCCATGCGGACGGCCGCTTTCCGATCGGGCCGATCGCGCTCGTCGAAGTGCAGGCGTACGCGTGCGCGGCGTTCGACGCGATGTCGGCGTTCTCGCACCGGCGCGGCCACGCGGCCGACACCGTGCGCTACGCGCAGCGCGCGAAAACGCTGCGCGAGCAGGTCGAGGCGCTGTTCTGGATGCCGGAAGCGGGCTTCTACGGGATCGCGGTCGACGGACGCGGCGAGCTGTGCCGCGTGCTCGCGTCGAATGCCGCGCATCTGCTCGCATTCGGCCTGCCCGAGCAGAGCCGCGGCGAATCGGTCGCGCGCGTGCTCGGCTCGACGCTGTTCAGAACCGGCTGGGGCGTGCGCACGCTCGCGGCCGGGCAGCCGCGCTTCAATCCGATGGCGTATCACAACGGCTCGGTCTGGCCGCACGACAACGCGCTCGCCGCGCGCGGCCTCGCGCGCTACGGCGACAAGCGCTCGGTGCTCGACCTGCTGCGCGCGCTGTTCGAGGCGGCCGTGAGCTTCGACATGCGGCTGCCTGAGCTCTTCTGCGGCTTCCCGCGCCGGCGCGGCGAGCCGCCGACCGCGTATCCGGTCGCGTGCCTGCCGCAGGCGTGGGCGGCGGGTGCGCCGTTCATGATGCTGCAGGCGTGCCTCGGCATTTCCGTCGACGCGGCGCGCGGCGAAGTGCGGATCGAGCGGCCGGAGCTGCCGGAAGGCGTCGACTGGCTGCGGGTCGACGATCTGCGCGTCGGCGACGACAGCGTGTCGCTGACGTTCCGGCGCGTCGAAGGGCAGGTGGTCGCGGCGGCCGAGCCCGGCAGCGCGCGCGTCGTCGCGGTGCTGTAAAGATTGCGCTGGCGCGCGTCCGGCGCGCGCTGCGCGCCATACAATGACGGCGTCGATCAACGATTCGCAACGCGCCGATATTGGAGGCAATCACCATGACGAACGAGAAGCCGGACGATGCACGTCCGCACGACGACCAGCCGAAGCTCGAGCAGTTCGAGGCGGCGGTCGACCACCTGCACGAATCGATTCAGTCGCAGAGCATCGCGGTCGGCGCGGCGAAGGGCATTCTGTTCAGCCTGATCGAGACGCTCGGCGCGCTCGTCGGCGATCCCGACCTGCCAGAGCACGCGCGGTCCGGCTACGAGGCGTTGCGCGACAAGGCAAGCGAGCTGAAGGCAAACCTCGAAAAACGCTGACGCGCGGCCGCTGCCCGCGGATTGCCGCACTGCGGAAAGCGTCGCGGTTTCAACGGGTTGGCGCGCGTGTGCTCAGAATATCCACATGTTTGTCGACAGAAATTGTTGATAACCGGCAGGTGCGGCCGCCGTGCGTGACCGATTCCTTTTCCTTTCGCTTCGTCGTCCGCCGCGCGCATGTTCCGGCCTGCCGCTCGCGGTTCGACGAATTGCGCGGCGGCGTCCGCCGCGCCCGCCGTGTCGATCCCCGATCGCGCCGGTTGCGGCCTGCTTCTCGACCTCTGAAATTTATTTTGCGGCGTATGTCGATTTCCGCCTGATTCGTTCGTCGTGGCGATAGAGCGTCTCCGCGCGAGCGGCGCGCTCGTTCGATGAACCCATTCGGAGCCTAGGAGCCGCGATCATGCCTACCGCAGTCAAACCGATCCCCGAGGGGATGCACTCGCTGACCCCTCATCTGATTTGCGACGGCGCCGCCGCCGCGATCGAGTTCTACAAGAAGGCGTTCGACGCCGTCGAAATCACGCGGCTGCCGTCGCGCGAATCCGGGCGGCTGATGCATGCGGCCGTCAGGATCGGCGATTCGACGCTGATGCTGGTCGACGAAATGGGGGACTGCGGCGCGCTCGGGCCGAAAGCGCTGAAAGGTTCGCCCGTGTTCATCCATCTGTACGTGCCGGACGTCGACGCGGTCATCGCGCGCGCGGTGGACGCGGGCGCGAAGCTGACGATGCCTCCGTCCGACATGTTCTGGGGCGACCGCTACGGCCAGATCGAGGATCCGTTCGGCCATCGCTGGTCGGTCGCGACGCACAAGCACGACTTGACCCACGAGCAGATTCGCGAGGGGATGGAGAAGTGCGCGCCCCCCGCGCGATGAGCGCGAAAGCCGCCGACGCGCGCGTAGCGCGTGCGTCGGCGGCGCGAGCGCACGGCGAGGTGAGGCGCGGCGCGGCGGGTTCTGCCCCGCACATCTTTCGACGGGCGGCGTGCGCGTATCGGGCGCGCCGCCGCAACCGAGGGGCAAAGCGATGAGCTTGAAGTTCTACGGACACCCGTTTTCGTTGTATTGCCAGAAGGTGCTGGTCGCGCTGTACGAGTGCGGCTTGCCGTTCGAGTGGCGCTTGCTGCGGGGCGACACCCCGGACGCGAACGCCGAGTTCGCCGCACGGTGGCCGCTCAAGCATATACCGATGATCGTCGACGGCGACCGCACGGTCGTCGAGTCGACGATCATCGTCGAATACCTGGGCCTGCGCTACCCGCGGCCCGTGAGGCTCTTGCCCGCCGATGCCGGCGCGGCACTCGACGTGCGGATGATGGACCGCTTCTTCGACATGTACGTGTCGACGCCGCTGCAGAAGATCGTGTTCGACGCGCTGCGCCCGGAGGCCGAGCGCGACGCGCGCGGCGTCGCCGATGCGGGCCGGATGCTCGACACGTCGTACGCATGGCTCGACGGCACGCTCGAAGGCCGGGATTGGGCGGCGGGCGGCGCGTTCAGCCTCGCCGATTGCTCGGCCGCGCCGTCGCTCTTCTATGCGGACTGGGTGCGTTCGATCGACGCGTCGCTGCGCCGCGTGCGCGCGTATCGCGAGCGGCTGCTCGCGCGGCCGTCGTTCGCGCGCGCGGTCGACGAGGCGCGTCCGTATCGGCACCTGTTCCCGCTCGGCGCGCCCGATCGGGATTGAATCGTTCGATTGACAGGAGACAGACATGACAGTGAGTTCTACGCTGACGCCAGCTGCCGAGCTCGTGAAGCGCAACACGACACGCTGGCCGAACGAAAGCGATGCGTATCGCCGCGCGCGCGACGCGCTGCTCGCCGAGGAAATCGAGCTGCGCCGGCACGTCGAGCGCGTCGCCGCGCTGCGGCGCACGCTGCCGCCGGGCGGCGAAGTGACGGGCGGCTATTGCTTCGAAGGCGAGCGCGGCCCGTGCGACTTCGCCGGGTTGTTCGGCGACAAGCAGACACTCGTCGTCTACAGCTACATGTTCGGGCCGCAGCGCGAGCGTCCGTGTCCGATGTGCACGTCGCTGCTCGGCGCATGGAACGGCGAGGCGCGCGACGTCGAACAGCGCGTCGCGCTCGCGGTCGTCGCGCGCTCGCCGCTCGAACGGCTCGTCGCGTTCAAGCGCGAGCGCGGTTGGCGCGACCTGAAGCTGTACTGCGATCTCGACGGCCGCTACAGCCGCGACTATCACGCGATCAACGCCGACGGCGGCGAAGATCCGGCGATCAACGTGTTCACGCGCCGCGACGGCGTGATCCGCCATTTCTGGAGCGGCGAGCTGGGCGGCTGGAGCGCGGACCCGGGGCAGGATCCGCGTGGCGCACCCGATCCGATGCCGCTGTGGACGATCCTCGACATGACGCCCGAAGGGCGCGGCGCCGACTGGTATCCGACGCTCGACTATCCGGGCTGACGGGCGGGAGCGGCGCGGGGATGTGACGACGGCGCGGCGGCCGGCGCGACGCGTGCGCGCCGGCCGCCGCGCGTGCTCGCATGCGCGCGCCGCACATCGTCGCCGAGGCTTCGGACGGCTTTGTGCCGACAGTACGACGATTTCGGAAAAACCCCGATGCATCAATCGCTTGGCGCTTGGATGCGTGAGATATCCACAAGCTTGCGCACAAAATCTGTGGAAAACCCTTGGAGTCGAAAATCTGTTGTGGAGGGTTGATTGAAGCGAGCGCGAAGGTGGCGCAACTCGAAGGCGGATCGACAGCGCGGCGAGTCCCGCGAACTGATTCCGGCAGAGCTGCCGCACTTCTGACACTTCCGGAAATGTCTCATCGGATCAATGCGTTGACCGTCGGATGCTCAGGATGTCCACAAGCTTGCCAACAAAAAATGTGGAAAACACGGCGAGGCAAGCGAGCAACGCGGAAGGCTGAACGCGTGCCGGCCGATTTCGACAGGGCAACGCCCGTGGACATCGAACATCGAGCGTCGCCGTGCGCCGGCGTGCGTGGAAGGGCCTTCGCTGCGGTGCTTTGCCGATTATCTGACGCGTCCGGGAAAATGTCGCCGGATCAATGGCTTGAGCATTGGATGCTCAGGATGTCCACAAGCTTGACCACAAAAATTGTGGAAAAGTGGCGTCCGCGACGACACGACCGGCGCACCGGATCGGCCGGGCGGGGCGGTTCGCGTTCGCCGATGTGCATTTGATCGGCGGCGACCGGCGTGCGATGGCCCGCGCCCGCGCTGCCTCTTTCCTGACGCGTCCGGGAAAGTGTCGCCGGATCAACAAGTTGAGCATGGCGCACCCAGGATGTCCACAAGTTTGCCAACAAAAAATGTGGAAAAGGCGGGCTCGTTTGCGACGCGATTCCGATGAGCGACACGCGCGCTTCGCACGATCGGCGCGAGCGAATGGGCGCGCATGCCGAGCCGCGCGTGACGCGGGAAGTGCGCGCGCAAGCGCGGATTGCCGGGTTTGTGACGCCTTGCGGAAAACGCTGCTGCGTCAATGACTTGATTGCAGGATGCTCAGGATGTCCACAAGCTTGCCAACAAAAATTGTGGACAAGCGCGCTCCGTGCGACGCGCAATGACCGAGTCGACCTAGCGACGAACGCGAGACGCACGCGACGGACATCACGCGCGCGTCGCGTCCGTCGGCGAGCAACCCGGCCGAACGGCGCGAGCGCGCGCCGAGCCGCTCACGACTGCCGCGCCGTGTCGAAGCGCACCGTGACCGTCAACCCGCGCCCCTCGGCGCCGCTCGCGAGCGACACGGTTGCGCGATGCTGCTCGGCGATGCGCTTGACGATCGAGAGCCCGAGCCCGCTGCCCGACGCCGACACGAGCTGCGCGCCGCCGCCGCGATAGAAGCGCTCCCATACGCGCGGACGATCGGCTTCCGCAATGCCCGGGCCGTTGTCGCGCACTTCGAGCACCGGCGCGCCGTCGGCGTCGGCGCGTGCGTCAACGTCGACGCGCGCGCCCGCCCCCGCGTAGCGGATCGCATTGTCGACGAGGTTGTTGAGCAGCACGCGCAGCGTGTCGGCGTTGCCCTGCACGCGGACGGGCGTCGTGCCGACCGCGCCGAGATCGACCTGCTGCGCGTTCGCGACGCGCGAGCGCTCGGCGACGGCCGAGCGGCACAGCGCGGCGAGATCGATGTCGGTGAACGGCGCCGATTGCGCTTCGGGCTCGAGCCGCGCGAGCGTCAGCAACTGCTCGGCGAGATGCGACAGGCGCGTCGTGCCGGCCTGGATCTGCGCGAGGATGTGCGCGCGCTCGTCGGCGCTCGTCGTGCGTTGCAATAGCTGCGACTGGATCGACAAGCCCATGATCGGCGTGCGCAGTTCGTGCGCGGCGTCCGCGATGAAGTTTCGCTGCAGCGTAAACGAGCGATCGAGCCGCGCGAGCAGGTCGTTGATCTCGGAGGCGAGCGGCTGCGCTTCGGTCGGCACGGTCGTGATGTCGAGCTGATCGAGGTGGTTCGCGTGGCGGCGCTTCAGGCCCGCCGCGATCGCGCCGAGCGGCCGCAGTCCGTAGCCGATGCCGAGCCACAGCCCGATCGCGAGCAGCGGCAGCAGCGACAGCACCGGCCACAGCAGATGCACGGCGATGCCCGCGATCGCCTCCCAGCGCGCCTGGCGCGGCTGCGCGACGCGGATCGTCGTGCCCGCGCTCTCGCGCACGTACGTGTGCCAGCGCTGGCCGCCTGCGTCGAGCTTCACGAAGCCCGTCGCGTCGGGCGGCGGCAATTGCGTCGCGGAATCGGTCGTGAACTGGAGCTTGCCGTCGCGCCACACTTGCAGCAGTACGTCGTCGGAATCGTAGGCCGCCGGATGCGGCTTCCCGCTCTTGTCGCGTCCCTCGATCGACAGCTTGCCGCTGTCGTCGACCTGGATCTGCTTCGACATGCTGCGCATCTGGTCGTCGAGCAGGTCGTCGAGCTCGCGCAGCGCGCCCCAATACGTGCCCGTGCTCGCGAGCACGCCGATGACGCACGCGGCGGGCAGCAGCCACATCAGGAGCCGCCCGCGCAACGACGCGGTGAGTCGGCGCACGAAGCCGCGCGGCGCGCCGGTCATGCGCCGTCTCCGATCCGGTAGCCGACGCCGCGCACGGTGAGGATCGTGTCATGGCCAAGCTTCTTGCGCAGGTTGTGAATGTGGACCTGCACCGCGTTGCTCTCGATTTCCTCGCCCCAGCTATAAAGCCGCTCCTCGAACTGCTCGCGCGAGATCACGGCGCCCGGCTCGCGCATCAGTTCGTGCAGCAGCACGAATTCCTTCGGCGACAGCGCGACTTCGTCGTCGCCGCGCCACACCTGATGACGCGCCGGATCGAGGCGCAGCGCGCCGACCGCGAGCACCGTCTGCGCGCGCCCCTCCTGGCGGCGGTTCACCGCGCGGATGCGCGCGAGCAGCTCCTCGAGCGCGAACGGCTTGACGAGGTAATCGTCGGCGCCGCAATCGAGGCCGGCGATCCGGTCGGGCAGCGCGTCGCGCGCGGTGATCACGATCACGGGCAGCGCGTCGTCGCGGCGCCGCAGTGCGGCAAGCACCGCAAGGCCGTCCTTGTCCGGCAATCCGAGGTCGAGCAGCAGCAGCGCATACGGCGTCGTGCGCAGCGCGAGCGTCGCCGCGTCGCCGTTCTGCACCCAGTCGACCGCGAAGCCTTCCTGTTTCAGCCCCTGTTCGAGCCCGCTGCCGATGAGCGGATCGTCTTCGACGAGCAATACGCGCATGTTTCGTGATTCCGTCAGAGTAGTGCGGTGCGCGCGCGTGCGAGCATGCCGCTTGCGGGAATGATAAGCGGTCGATGCTTAGCGGCGGCTTAAAGCGTCGGGAAATGCGGGACGGAGCGCGGCCGGACGTGTGTCGTCGGGCGATCGGACGCTCGAGCGATCTACGGGACAAGGGACAACGGCGGGCGGGGTCGATGGGTCGATGGGGCGACGGATCGCGGATCGAAGGATCGGAGGATTGAAGGGATTGAAGGGATTGAAGGGATCGACGGGATCGAGTCGGGGCGGCTGGTGATCGAGCCGCCGGCTTTCCCGGCATGATCGATTGGCTCGTCCACGCATCCCCAGGTCCACGCATCCGAGCATCCGTGCATCACCCGACACGTTGCAGCAAACGCCTTTGCCGCCTGCGTCATGCGGCATTCGCGTCCGTCGCGCGCGCAGGGCGGGTGATACCATGTCCGATCGACTTTTTCCGCGATCACGATGCCCGCCGATTTCGACGAACTCGCGTCCCTGATTCGGGCGCAATTTTCCGAGCTGAGCCCGCAATTCCAGGTGGGCGCGGCGTTCCTGCTCGATCATCCCGACGAGGTGGCCGTGTCGTCGATGCGCAAGGTCGCGCTGCGTGCGAACGTGCAGCCGGCGTCGCTCGTGCGGCTCGCGCAGCTGTTCGGTTTTCCGGGCTGGAACGAGCTGCGCGATCTGTTCGTCGCGCGCGTGCGCACGCGGCCGCAACCGCTCACGCAGCGCGCCCGCTCGCTCGTGAAGCCGAATGCGAAGGCGTCGCTCGCGGCCGATCTGCTCGCCGCGCAGCAGCACAACCTCGAAGCGACCGCCGTGCAGAACGCGCAGGCGCTCGCCGATGCGGCGAAGCTGATCCGCAAGGCGGCGCATGTGCACGTCGCGGGCTTTCGCTCGTGCTATCCGGTCGCGTTCGGATTCGTCTATGGCTACCGGCTGTTCCGGCCGACCGTGTCGCTGCTGACGGGTGTCGCGGGCTCGCTCGACATGGAACTGCGGACGATCGCGAAGAACAGCGTGACCGTCGTCGTCAGCTTCGCGCCGTATTCGGCCGAAGCGACGCGCGTTGCGCAGGCGGCGCGTGCGCACGGCGGCAAGATCGTCGCGATCACCGACAGCGCAGTATCGCCGATCGCGCTGCATGCCGACGCGCAGCTGATCTTTGCGCACGACAGCCCGTCGTTCTTCCCGTCGCTCGTCGCCGCGCACGCGCTGGTGGAGGCGCTCGTCGCGCAATTGCTCGCGCTCGAGGGCGGCGACGCGATCGCGTCGCTCGAGCAGGCCGAGGCGGAGCTGCACGCGAAGGGCGCGTACGTCGTCTGAACGCGGCGCCGCACCCGCGCGGACTGCGAAAGTCTTTCATCCGGCAATATTCAGACGCCGCCAATTTCTCACGACGAATTTGAAAATCAATTCGCGCCACAATTGGAAACGTTTCCACGCATCGGTGCGCCGATTTAGAGCGGTGGCGAATGGTGCGCAGCAAATGGAGCTGCGCCGACCGCCGCTTCGGAGGCCGTGCCGACACGCCGTCGGGGCGGCCAAAGGGCCGTAACGATGCTGCGACTTATTAACCCGAGTCGAGAAAAATTTTAATGGCGGCTTGCCGGTTATTCCATCGATTGATAATCTCCGGGAGATGAAGAAATAGCCGGATCGAAGATCCGGAAAAATGAATAAATAAATTATTTCAGAGAAAAGGCCACCATGACGACTTACCGTGATACGCATACCACTTCATTTCGGATTGGCGACGTCGTGACGCTCAAGACGGGCGGCCCACGCATGACAGTGACGTATGCCGGCCCGGTCGTGTTCGACACGGGCGAGTGGGTGATCTGCCAATGGTTCGACGAGCATGGCGAGTTTCGCCAGGAGATGTTCCCGAACGAGGCCGTTGTGCTCGAGCCGCGGACGATTTCTGCGGGGCTTGCGCGGATGCGCTCGCTCTCGGTGCGCGGCGGCATGCAGGCGTGAGTCGGGAGCGATCGCGCCAGGGCGTCGAGCATTTGTCAGGAAGGCGGCGGATGCGTGACCGCCGATCGATGCACCGCGGCCCGAACGGACGCGCGGCATGGCCGTTTTCGTGGGTGGATTGCGGTGCCGTTCCTGTCGATCGGCACGGCATGGGAGCGCACGGGAAGCGCTGCGAGCGCGCGCAGGTTCAACGAGTGCCTTGCTTCTCCGCCCACCGTTCCTGCGCGGCGATTCGCCGCTGCACACGTTCGACGAGACCTGTCGAGAACGTTTTCATGCTGAGCGCGCGGCGCTTGAGCCGCACGTCGCCGGCGAAATCGACGGCCGCGTCCGGCTGCAGCACCCAGTAGAGCGTCAGCAGCCAGCCGATTCCCGTCCACCCGAACAGCGCGTTGAACAGCGCGATCGTGAGCTTGTCGCGACGACGGCGGCGATCAGCGATGATCGCCGGAAGAAAGTAGAGCGCGATCGCGACGACCGAGCCGACAACCTGGATCAGGATTTCCATCTGCATGATGTTTCTCCATTCGTGCTGCGATGCGACTTGACGCCGCACGTGTGATAGTGCTGATTGTCGCGCTTTTTCGGTTGTTGTGCTGACAACTAATTGTTGCGGTTTCGTAACCGATCGATCCGCGCCTTACGCTGCGTTACGCGCCGTTGCCGTGCGCGAGCGCGAATCCTTCGTCGAGCCAGCCCGTCACGCCGCCGAGCATCAACTTCACCGGCCGCCCGAGGCGCGCGAGCCTGAGCGCCGCGCGCGCCGCACCGTTGCAGTGCGGACCCGCGCAGTAAACGACGAGGCACATGTCTCGCGCAAAATCGGACAGCTTGCTTTCAATGATCTTTCGATGCGGCAGATTGAGCGCGCCGGGCACGTGTCCGGCCGCGTATCGCTCGGGGCTGCGCACGTCGAGCAGCACGAAATCGGGCGCGCCGGACGCGAGCGCGTCGTGGACGTCCCAGCAATCGGTCTCGAAGCCGAGCGATGCGGCGAAGTGCGCGACGGCGGCAGTGCTGTCGGCGGCGGGGATTTCGGTGACGTGGGACATGCCCGGTTCTCCTCGTGTCGGATGGTGCGGTTGCAAACGAGCGCTCAGTATCCGGATTGCACGCGCGGCGTGACAGTGGCGCGATCGACAACTTCCGGTAACATCGCGCCATGCATGATCATCTCGTTGTCGCGCTTGCGTACGATCGCCTCTGCACTTTCGAATTCGGCTGCGTCGTTGAACTGTTCGCGCTGCCGCGGCCCGAGCTCGGCGTCGACTGGTATCGCTTCGCGGTCTGCGCGAGCGAGCCGGGGCCCGTGCGCGCGGCGGGCGGCATCCGGGTCGAGGCGCCGTATCGGCTCGCGCTGATGGATCGCGCGGACACGATCGTGATTCCCGGCTGGCGTGATCCGGACGAGACGCCGCCCGAGCCGCTGTTGAGGAAAATCCGCGCGGCCCACCGGCGCGGCGCGCGGCTCTGCTCGATCTGCTCGGGCGTGTTCGTGCTTGCCGCGGCGGGCGTGCTCGACGGCGCGACCGTCACGACGCACTGGCGCTACGCGGAGCGCCTGCAGGCGCGCTATCCGTCGCTGCGCGTGAATCCCGATGCGCTTTACGTCGATGAAGGGCAGATCGTCACGTCAGCGGGCTCGGCGGCGGGTCTCGACATGCTGATGCATCTCGTGCGTCGCGATCACGGCAGTGCGATCGCGAATCGCGTCGCGCAGCGGCTCGTGCTGCCGCCGCATCGCGACGGCGGCCAGGCGCAGTTCGTGCCGCGGCCGATGCCGAGCGTCGGCGGCGACCGGCTCGCGAAACTGATCGACTGGATGCGCGCGCATGCTGCACAGCCGCACACGCTCGCGGCGCTCGCCGCGCGCGCGGCGATGAGCCCGCGCACGCTGCAGCGGCAGTTCCGGGATGCGACGGGGCTCGGACCTTACGAGTGGCTGATCCGCGAGCGGGTCGGGCTCGCGAAGGAGATGATCGAGCGCGATCCCGCGCTGCCCGTCGCGCGCGTCGCCGCGCTTGCGGGATTCGGCTCGGAGGAGTCGCTGCGCCGGCACTTCAGGCGCATCGCGGCGACGAGTCCGGCCGCGTATCGCCGCGGCTTCGATGCGCGTTAGCGAACGCCGGCACGCGAGCGGCTCGGCGGTCGAGAAGGCGCCGCCGCGACGGCGGCCGGCTTGGCACGATTCGGCGCGGCGGCGATCGAGCGACGCAAGTCGAGTCGAGGCATTCGTCGTGCGATGCCGCCATGCGATCGACATCGAGAAACGCGCCGGACGGCGGTTCGATTCGACCTCGATGTCGATCTCGCTTTCACACGCGTGACCGGTCCCTCGACCGGCGCGGAGAAACGATGCATCGAGTTGCATCGCACAACGCGCATCGCCTTTGCGACGCGTGCGTAACCGCCCGCATCGGCGCTATCATCGCCACTCCACTTCCGTCAGACAGCTCGCCTGTTCAGCGCCATGACCATCGCCACGGCTCCCGCCATCGCCCACGACCGCCTCGCCGATTTCATCGAACGCAAATGGAACGACGAGATCCTGCATGCGCTGACCGACTACATCGCGGTGCCCGCGAAAAGCCCCGCGTTCGACCCCGACTGGGCGAAGCACGGCTATCTCGAACGCGTCGTCGTCGATGCCGCGCAATGGGCCGAGCGGCAGCCGGTCAAGGGCCTGAAGGTCGAGATCGTGCGGCTCGCCGGCCGCACGCCGGTGATCTTCTTCGAGACGCCTGCAACGCGCTCGGACAGCACCGACACGATCCTGCTGTACGGCCATCTCGACAAACAGCCCGAATTCGACGGCTGGCGCGCCGACCTCGGCCCGTGGACGCCGAAGTTCGAGGGCGGCAAGCTGTACGGCCGCGGCGGCGCGGACGACGGCTATGCGATCTACGCGAGCCTCGCGGCGCTCGGCGCGCTCGACGCGCAGGGCATCGGGCGGCCGCGCTGTGTCGGCCTCATCGAGACCTGCGAGGAATCGGGCAGCTACGACCTGCTGCCGTACGTCGACGCGCTGCAAGCGCGGCTCGGCGACGTGAGCCTCGTCGTGTGCCTCGATTCGGGTGCGGGCAATTACGATCAGCTGTGGCTCACGACGTCGCTGCGCGGACTCGTGTCGGGCGACTTGCAGGTCGAGGTGCTCGAGGAGGGCGTGCATTCGGGCGTGTACGGCGGGATCGCGCCATCGAGCTTCCGCGTGATGCGGCAGCTCTTCGAGCGGCTCGAGGACGCGGCGACCGGCAATCTGCTGCCGTCGTCGTTCCACTGCGACGTGCCGGCGCGCCGTTTGCGCGAGACGGACGCGGCCGCGTCGATTCTCGGCGACACCGTGTGGAAGGGGCTGCCGTGGGCGTGCGGGCAGGACGGCAAGCCGGTGCTGCCGACGACGACCGATCCGCGCGAGGCGCTTCTCAATTCGACGTGGCGGCCGTCGCTGTCCGTCACGGGCGCGCAAGGGTTGCCCGCGCTCGAGAGCGCGGGCAACGTGCTGCGGCCGTGCACCGCGTTCAAGCTGTCGCTGCGGCTGCCGCCGCTCGTCGACGCCGCGCAGGCGGTCCATCAATTGAAGGCGCTGCTCGAACTCGATCCGCCGTACAACGCGAAGGTCACGTTCAAGCCGGATGCGGGCGCGGCGACCGGCTGGAACGCGCCGGACGTCGCGCCGTGGCTCGGCGCGGCGCTCGACGATGCGTCGCGCCGGCACTTCGGCGCCGACTGCGCATACATGGGCCTGGGCGGCACGATCCCGTTGATGAACGTGCTGCAGGAAGGTTTCCCGGCCGCGCAATTCATGGTGTGCGGGGTGCTCGGCCCGAAGTCGAACGCGCACGGGCCGAACGAGTTCCTGCACGTGCCGTACGCGAAGAAGCTGACGGCCGCGGTGGCCGACGTGATCGCCGCCGCGCGTTGATGCGCTTGCCGATTCGAATGTCTCTTTCGATGACGGCCGCGTTGCCGCATGCCTGCGGCGGCCCGGACGCGGCCGCGGACGTGTGCTCGCGCGCGGCGCGGCGAGGCGGCATCCGATGAACTGGAAAACGGAGAAGCTGCGCGCGGACGAACTGGCCGAGCAGCTTGCGGGTTTCGGGCCGATCGGCGTCGCGCGCTTCTTCAGCGGCGCGTCGCTTAGGCTTGACGGTGTGCTGTTCGGATTCGTTCACGAAGGCTCGCTGTTCCTGCGCGTCGACGACGACAATCGCGCGGCGTTCGAGCGCGCCGGCATGCAGCCGTTCTCATATCCGGGGCGCACGCGGACGGTCGTCGTCGGCGGCTATTACGAGACGCCCGCCGACGTGCTCGAAGACGTCGGCACGTTGCGAGACTGGTGCCGCGACGCGTATCGCGCGGCTGTCCGCGCGGGCGCGCGCCGCGCGAAGCGGAAGTAGCGCGGCGGCGTGCCGCAGCCGGGCGGCGCGCGTCGGCATTCGCAATGGTGTACGGTGTGTGCGATGGCGTGTCGGCGAAGCGGAAGGCAGAGGCAAAGACGACGGTGTGATTGCGCGTCACCGCGTGCCACAGGCTTCGGTCGCCGCGCGCCGCGCTTCGGCGTGAGCGCGCGGTCTGAGAGGAATGGGTGCGTGTTTGCTTCGGCGACACGGAGAGGCGCGCGTGTCGATGCCGGTGCGGGCGCGGCGGGATGCATGATTGCACATGCATCCCGTTGCAAGCGCATCGCCCGATTGCATCGACGCGCGTGCCGTGCAAGCGTGTCGCCGAACGTGCGCGCAGTCACGAAGAATCACGAAGCAAGCGGTACTCGCATCGCGGAAAAGATAAACGCTGGCGCAGCCGATGCGCTCGACGCGAGGTGTACGATGCAGGGCAGCATCGTATGCCGATCCGGCCGACAACAAGATTTCCCCACCTGGAGACATGCTCATGCTCGTCCTGATTCTCGGTTTGTTGATCTTCCTGGGTACGCATTCGATTCGGATGGCCGCGGGCGATTGGCGTGCCGCGCAGATCGCGAGTCTCGGCGAGAAGCGCTGGAAGGGCATGTATGCGCTCGCGTCGGTAGTCGGCTTCGTGCTGATCGTCTGGGGCTACGGGCTCGCGCGCGCGGACACGGCGGCGCTGTGGTCTCCGCCGATCGGCGTCCGGCATCTGACGGGGCTCCTGACGGCGATCGCGTTCGTGCTGCTCGCGGCCGCCTACGTGCCGGGCACGCGGATCAAGGCGCTCGTCGGCCATCCGATGCTCGCGGGCGTGATGGTGTGGGCGATCGCGCATCTGCTCGCGAACGGAACGCTGCATGCGGAGCTGCTGTTCGTCGCGTTCTTCGTGTGGGCGCTCGTCGACTTCATCGTGTCGCGTGCGCGCGATCGGCGCGATGGTATTCGCTATCCGGCCGGGTCGCTTGCGCGCGACGGCGCCGCGATCGGCGTGGGCCTCGTCGCGTGGGCGCTGTTCATGCTCGTGCTGCACGGCTGGCTGATCGGCGTGCGGCCGTTGGCGTGACCGCGGCGTCGCCGCGGCCCGCCCGATGCAGCCGCGGCGATGCCGCGGATCGACGATCGATTGCGGATGGGTGCACCGCCGCATCGCCGCATCACGAACCGGCACGATCGAATCCCGATATATGACGGCCGAATGGCAAAGCGCTGAACATCGGAAAGCCGGGTGATTCCCATTTGCATGGCGCGAAATATAATTATTGAGAGATTCGTGTCCGCCAATCGAATGATCGATAACGAGCGATCGCAGTCAAGCGGCCGGATGGCGCAAGGCCGAGCGCCGAATGGTCGAGCTGTCGAATCGAAAGCTTGAACAATCGAGGCTAAAGTATTGGAAGTCGCCGCCGATAAATGCTTCGGAGGCAAAATGCGTCTCTTTAAAATATCCATTTATTTTCTTTTTTTTAATTCTCTCCAACCGCATCTCAAGCGGCTACGTTTGCGTTCGAAGCTGCCCCCCACAGAGCGAAGGAGCGACGCATGAAATCGACCCGCATGCTGAGCGCACTGTTAGCGATGCTAACCGTAGGGCCGCTGCTGCTCCGGCCGGCGGACGCAAGCGCGCAGACCCCGCTCACTTACACGACGTCGTGGATCGGCAACACGTTCGGCTTCGGCGACGGCAAATGGGTGCAGCAGGATATCGAGGCGATCGCGGTCGCGGCCGACGGCACCGTTTACGCGAACGCGCCGTGGGACGAGAGCGGCGCGGAGGTCAGCGCGTACCGCGGCGGCGATCGCGTCGCGGTGGCCGGATGGACCCACGGCTGGGGCGACAAGGGCGGCGACGCGATCGCGGTCAACGGCACCTATCTGTATGCGGCGATGTCGATCAGCAACGAAAACGGCTTGCTCGTCGGCGCCGACTATCCGCCGAAGGGGCAGACATGGTATGGCGCCACGCGCCGTCCGCTCGCGAGCATCGAGATCGGTGCGCCGTTCGCGAGCGGCATCGGCAACAGCTGGAATCCGACGAAGAACAGCTTCTTGCGCGTGAACGTGTCGCCGACGGGCGTCGACGGCAGCGTGCGCGGCATCGCGGCGACTGACAAGGAACTATACGTCGCGAACACCGCTTCGAACCTGATCGTCGTCTACGACGCGAACACGATGCGCCAGCTGCGTAGTTGGCGGGCGAATCAGCCGGGCCGCATCGCCGTCGACGCAGACGGCTCGCTGTGGGTGATCGAAGGCTATACCACGGCGGCGGCGCGCGCGATCACGCATTACACGGCGTCGGGCGGGGCGCTGCCGTCGCTGGTCGCGCTGCCGCAGGGCGTGCTGCCTGCCGATCTCGCGATCTCGCCGTCGGGGCAGTTGCTGATCGCCGACAGCGGTCCTTCGCAGCAGATCTATGTCTATGCGAAGCCGGCCGGCGTGCCGGTGCTGTCGAGCATCTTCGGCACGCGCTCGGGAATCTTCCACGCCGTCAAGGGCACGCCCGGCGACTGGCGCTTCAACGGACCGACGGGCATCGGCTTCGATCGCGGCGGCAACCTGTACGTATCGCAGAACGGCTTCGGACCGCGCGCGCCGGGTTCGATGCTGACTGGCGAAGGCGCGGTGCTCGAGAGCTACGCCTATGCGAGCCAGGCGCTGAACTGGCGACTCTACGGACTCCTGTTTGTCGACGGCGGCTCGATCGATCCCGACGAGCCGAGCCAGGTGTTCACCGGCTCGAAGCGCTTCGCGATCGACTACACGAAGCCGCCCGGCCAAGACTGGCGCTACGCGGCGTTCACGCTCGATCGCTTCGGCTATCCTGACGATCCTGCGTTCCATCTGCCGAAGGGCGTGCGCGGCGAGCCGATGCTGCGGCGAGTCGGCGGCCGCCGGCTGCTGTATGCGATCGACATGTATTCCCACTATCTGAGCATCTATCGTTTCGATACGGCGACGCAAGGGCAGATCGCGATTCCGGCCGGCCTGCTGTCGCAGAATCCGATTCCCGGCGCCTGGCCCGTCGGCCAGCCGGCGTACGGCGAATGGATGTGGCGCGACACGAACGGCGACGGCAAGGTCGACGCGAGCGAGATCGTCGCGAATCCGTCGAGCGGCGACACGATGCAGAACGGTTTCTGGTGGGTCGATTCGGCGGGCGACGTGTGGCTCGGCTCGCTCGTGAGCGGCATTCGCCGGTTGCCGTTCCAGGGCTTCGACGCTCACGGCAACCCGATCTACGACTATGCGAGCGCGCAGATGTTCGCGATGCCGGCGCCGTTCGACCGGATCGCGCGCGTGTCGTACCAACCGGACAGCGACACGATGTACGTCGCGGGCTTCACGCCGGCGCTGCCGTACGATCCGGCGCACTGGAAGGAGCAGGGGCGTGTGCTCGCCCGCTACGACAACTGGCGCTCGGGCGCGCCCGAGCTGCGCTACGCGATCATGCTGCCGTGGGATATGAGCGCGAATCCGCAGCGCGCGACGGTCGGCTTTGCGGTCGCGGGCAATTACATGTTCGTCGTAGAACTGTACACCGCGAAGATCGACGTCTACGACGCGCGCACCGGCGCGCTCGTCGGCTACATGACGCCGGGCGCCGACGTCGGCGGTACGAGCGGCTGGGTCGATGTCACTCTCGGGATCAGCGCGTTCCTGCGTCCGGGCGGCGAGTACGTCGTGCTCGTCGAGGACGATGCGCGCGCGAAGCTGCTGATGTATCGATGGACGCCGTGATGTTGCGTCACGGCGTCGGTTGCGGGAGCCGTATGGACCGAATGCGCGGGGCGGGGGATCGGGCGGCGGCGGAAAGACGCGGCGCGAGCGGGTGCGGCGGTGTGGGGTGGGGCGCAAGGTTCACGTCGCTATTAATTGGAGAAGGTACGCTAGCCCGCGAACGGCGAACGGCGAACGGCGAACGGCGAACGGCGAACGGCGAACGGCAAGCCGCAAGCCGCAAGCCGTGTGCGTGACGGTCGGCGCGACACGCGGAGCGGGAGAGGCATACGGCCCTGCGCGCGCAGGGCGTGAAGCGCCGCGCTGCAAACGAGTTGAATTGCCCGACGCCGCGCACGCACCGCGCCAAACGCATCGCATCGTCGCCCCTTGTTGACGGACGATACTTCGCGCTATCGTTATAGGCTCCCGCATGCGTTTCGTCTCCCGGAGTTCCGCCGTGCCCATTTCTCCGATCCCCGCCCTGCGTTTCTCGACCGACAAGGCCGAGCTCGACATCGACGCGATCTACGCATTCCTGCGCGACGAAGCGCATTGGTCGAAGGGTATTCCGCGCGATGTGGTCGAGCGGGCGATCGCCGGGTCACTCTGCTTCGGCGCGTATCTCGACGGACGGCTCGTCGGCTTCGCGCGCCTCGTCACCGATCAGGCAACGTTCGCGTATCTCTGCGACGTGTTCGTGCTGAGCGAACATCGCGGCAAAGGCTACGGCCGCGCGCTGATCGATCATGTGTTCGCGCAGGACGCGGTGCGCGGGCTGCGCCGCGTGGCGCTCGTCACGACCGACGCGCACGCGCTGTATCGCCCGGTCGGCTTCACGACGCCCGCGCATCCAGATCGCTGGATGGAGCTGCATCGGCCCGACGTCTACGCGTAGCCGCAGCCGCAGCCGGGCGCGCGCTGAGCTCGGCCGCCCGCCGCCGCGCCCGGCGCGCCGCGCATACAATACGCGCTCATCGATTTTCATGGAGCGCACTATGACCGAGCAGGAAGCCGAACGAATCGCGACGCATCGCCATTACAAGGGCGGGCTGTATCGCGTGATCGGCGTCGCGCGACATTCGGAGACGGAGGAGTCCCTCGTCGTCTACGAACAATTGTGGCCGAAGGCGCGCAGCCTCTGGGTGCGTCCCGAAGCGATGTTCAACGAAACGCTCGCCGACGGCACGCCGCGTTTTCGCAAGCTGAGCGACTGACGCGCGCGGCGCGCACCGGCGGACACGCGCGCGCCGGCGAATCGGCGACGCTCGTCTGAGCGCGTCGCGGCTGCTTCTTTGATTGCATCGGCCTATTCTTGGCCGGCGCGATCAACGTGCGCGGGACAACGATCTTCGCGCTTCGGCGTTCTATCCTGAAGCCGCGATGCTCGTCGCGGCGCGCCGCCCGCTCGTGATCGGCTTTCCGGCCCCGGACATCAATCCGCACCGATCGCCCGCGCAATCTCCTTCGGCGCGCTGCCGACCTCGACGACGGGCGTCTCGTGCCAATCGGCAAGCTTGCGCACTGCGCGGCCGACGTCGACCGCGAGTCCCGCGCCGAGCCGCACCCCCGGCTCGATGTGCACAGCCTTCAGCTCGAACACGCGTTGCGCGCGATGCGCCTTCGCGTCGACGCGGCCGACGAGCCGCCCGCGATGCAGGATCGGCAGGCAGAAGTAGCCGTAGCGGCGCTTGTGCGCGGGCGTGTAGCACTCGATCGTGTAATCGAAGCCGAACAGCGCCGATGCGCGCCGCCGGTCCCAGACGACGGGATCGAACGGCGACAGCAGCGTCGTGACCGTCGAGCGCAGCGCACCATCGCGTGCGGCGTCGACGAGCGGCGCGAGCTCGCGATGCACGAACGCGTTTTCCTTCCAGCCGTCGACCGCGACCGGCAGCAGCTGGCCCGCGTCCGCGAGCGCATGCAATTCGTCGCGATACGAGCGCTTCGGCAGCCGGTAATAATCGGCGATCCAGTCTGCGCGAACGATGCCGAGCGCGCGGCAGGTGTTGTCGACGAGGCGCGGCAGCACCGTTTCGCGCGGCGGCAGGTCGCGTGCGTCGTCCCAATCCGGCAGCACGCGCTCGGCGACGTCGTAGACGCGCTGGAAGTTGCGCCGCTCGGCGACCATCAGATGCCCGGTCGAGAACAGCACTTCGAGGTGCCGCTTCTCGGGCTTCCAGTCCCACCAGCCGTTGCCCTTGCCGGCGCTGCGCGTGAAATCGGCGGAGCGCACGGGGCCGCTCGCTCGGACGTGCGCGAGCAGCGCGTCGATTTCCTTGCGATGCTTCGCATGCCATTCGGCCGCATATTTCCAGCCCATTCCGATCGGGTTGAGCATCTTGTGACGCATCAAGCCGAAATCCTCGATCGGCAGGAAGCACGCCTCGTGCGACCAGTATTCGAACAGTTTCACGTCGGCGAGATGCTCGTCGAGCCATTGCGGCGCATACGGGCCGAGCCGGCTGAACAGCACGAGATACGGGCTGCGCGCGACGACGTGGATCGTGTCGATCTGCAGTTGCGCCATCCGGCGGATGGCGGCGAGCACATCGGCCTTGACGGCCTTGCGGCGAGGCGGAGTCAGCAGGCCCTGCGCGGAGAGGTGCAGCGCGCGGGCGGAGGCGATCGAAAGTGGGGCGGTCACGAGCGGCGCGAATGAGCAGACGGAAGCGGATGCGCCACTTTAGCGCGATTCCGCGCGGCGCGTCGTGCGCGGTGAAGCATTGCCACGCGGGCGTCTGACAATCGTTGACAGAAGTCTTTCGGAAGTTTCCTTATAGTCTCATCGACATAAGCACTCTGCTTCCGACGCACGATATCTCAATGGCACGCAGGGAGCGAGTCCGGACGTCTCACCCCCGTCGAGACGGCCGGAGCAGTTCAAGCGGACATCCATGCGGCTTTCAGCCGGCCCCGAGTGGATGTCCGCCGATTTTTTTCGGGGCGAAGAAATTTCGGCGTCCCAATTTCGAACGGCGGCGTGCGCATTCCTTCAGTACATCCACTACCTTCAGCACCGATTCCCCGCGCGCTCGGCCGCTTCAACTGCGCTTGCCGCGCGCGACCTCGTCGCCTGCGTTCGGCTGCAGCCGCCGCGTGATTGGGATCGACGCGAACGAGCACAGCCCGACGACGACGAAGGCCGGCCAGAAGTCCGACCAGACCATCGTCGGATGCCCTTGCGCCCAATGCGATACGTGCAGCACGAGCCCCGCGACCGTCACGCCGAGGCCGAGCGACATCTGCTGGACGACGCTGCCGAGACTCGTTGCGCGGCCCGCGTCGCGCGCGGAGATCTCCGCGTAGATCATCGAATTGAGGCTCGTGAACTGCAGCGCGGGGAAGATGCCGCCGACGAGCACGATGAGCCAGATCGCGAGCACCGACATCCCCGGATGGAACGCGCCGTACGCGGCGATCGCGAGCCCGGCGAACGCCGCGTTGTACATCAGCACGGTGCGAAAGCCGAAACGCTTGAGCGTGCCCGGCGCGAGCATCCGCGTGAGCGCGCCGCCGACGGCCGACGCGCACGTGATCGCGCCGGAATGGAATGCGCTCATCCCGAGCCCTTCCTGCAGCGCGAGCGGCAGCAGGAACGGCACCGCGCCGAGGCCGATCCGGAACAGCGAGCCGCCGACGACGCTCGCGTGATACGTAGGAATGCGCAGGAATCTCAGATCGAGGACCGGCCGCTCGACGCGCCGCGCGTACAGCACGTACATGCCGATGAGCGCCGTGCCCGTCACGCCCATCGCGAGCGCGGTGCCGCGCGACGTGAGCGCGCCGTCGAGCAGCGTGAGACCCATCAGCAGCAGCGCGGCGCCTGCGGCGGAAAGAATGAAGCCGAACCAGTCGAGCGGACCGGGATCCGGCTCGTGCGTGTTCGCGATGTGCTTGTTCGCGAGATAGATGCCGAGGATGCCGATCGGCACGTTGATGAAGAAGATCAGCCGCCAGTGCAGGTACGTCGTGATGAAGCCGCCGAGGAGCGGCCCGGCGGCCGGGCCGAAGAGCGCGGGCACGCTCAGGTAGTTCATCGCACGAACGAGCTCCGAGCGCGGCACCGCGCGGAAGATGATGATGCGGCCGACGGGCACCATCATCGCGCCGCCGACGCCTTGCACGAAGCGCGCGAACGTGAAGAGCTCAAGACTGTTCGACGCCGCGCACAGCAGCGAGCCCGCGACGAAGATGCCGATCGCGGTGCGGAACACGGTGCGCGCGCCGAAGCGGTCGGCGAGCCAGCCGCAGATCGGGATGAACACGCCGAGGCCGACGACGTAGCTCGTGATGGCGATGTTCAGCGTGACCGGATTCTGCCCGAAGTCGCGCGCCATCGCGGGCAGCGCCGTGACGATGATGTTGGCATCTACGCTCTCCATGAACAACGCGCAAGCCACGATCAGCGGTGCGATGAAGGCGTAGATAGCAGACGGCATGGCAACGACGCGCGATAAAGATGCCATTATTGCATCGATTGTTGCAGCATGCTTGCGCATGCAACGACGTGTTGCCGCCGCGCGTCGCTCGTTGCGCACGGCGTGCGCTCGTGCAGTTGATCGACTTCGAGGGGCGGCGGCTGCCCGCCGGGCAGCGGGTCGGCTGCGTCGCGGAGCGGATCGTCGCGGCGCTGCTCGCGGCGTTCGGCAAGGACGGCGCGCGCCCGCTCGACGACCCGGCCGTCGCGGCGCACGACGTGCTCGCGATCGCGAAGGACATCGTCGACGTCGACGCGGTGTGCGAGCGCGGCGAGGCCGGCACGGCCGCGCTCGAAACGCGCGTGCTGTACTGCGTACGGTTATTTGCGCGCAATGTGCGATGGACCGCTTGCGTGAGCGCCGGTTTTCGTGCGAATCTGCGCGGCGCGGCATCCGACAGACCAAAGCCGCGCCGCGCCGGGCACGCGTGACAGGAGACCATATTGCCGTTCATCTCGAAAACGGGAGGAGGAGATATGGTCACGCCGCGGCATCGCCCGCTTCATGTCGAAAATCCGCTCTATCGTCGCCTGCTGAGCGCACCTGCATGGGTTGCGCTCGTCGCCGCGGCCGGCATCGGCTGCACGAGCGCGACGCTCGCGCGCGCCGATTCGTCGCGCGCGCCGGCTTCGGCGGCCGTCTCCACGGCGGCCGCTTCCACGGCGGCCGCTTCCACGCCGAGTGTGGCGTCGATTCCGCCGCCGCCGAGCCAGCTATACGGCGATCTCTTTGTTGCAGTGCAAACCGCGCAGATCTTCGAAGACCAGAAGACCTTTGTCGATTCGACGCCGAACGCCGATCCCGCGACGATCGTCCAGCTGTACCAGCAGCAAAAGGGTCAGCCCGGCTTCTCGCTGAAGGCGTTCGTCGCGCAGTACTTCACGCCGCCGGCCGATCAGTCGGTGACGCCGCCGCCGAACCAGACGCTGCGCGAGCACATCGACTGGCTGTGGCCGAAGCTCACGCGCACGACGACGACCGTGCCGCCGTACAGTTCGCTGATTCCGCTGCCAAAACCGTACGTGGTGCCGGGCGGACGCTTCCGCGAGGGCTACTACTGGGATACGTATTTCACGATGCTCGGCTTGCAGGAGGCGGGCCGCGAAGATCTCGTCGACGACATGCTCGACAACTTCGCGTACCTGATCGACGCCGTCGGCCACGTGCCGAACGGCAACCGCAGCTATTACGTGAGCCGCTCGCAGCCGCCGTTCTTCGCGTACATGGTGACGCTCGCGGCGAAGGTCGAGGGCAATCGCGTCTACCAGAAGTACCTGCCCGCGCTGCGCAAGGAGTACGCCTACTGGATGCAGGGCGAGCGTACGACGCCGCGCGGTTCGGCGACGCGCAACGTCGTCGCGATGCCGGACGGCGCGGTGCTGAACCGCTACTGGGATGCGAACGACACGCCGCGCGACGAGTCGTATCTCGAGGACGTCAAGACCGCGCAACAGGCGAGCGGCCGGCCGTCGGCCGAAGTCTGGCGCGATTTGCGCGCGGCGGCCGAGAGCGGCTGGGACTTCAGCTCGCGCTGGTTCGGCGACAGCCGCACGCTCGCGACGATCCGCACGACCGCGATCGTGCCCGTCGACCTGAACAGCCTGATGTTCCATCTCGAGACGACGATCGTGAAGGGCTGCGCGGCGACGCGCGACTTTGCATGCGCCGCCGAGTTCGCCGGCCGCGCTGGCAAGCGCGCGGTCGCGGTCAACCGCTATCTGTGGAACCGCAACGGCTACTACGGCGACTACGACTGGAAGCTCGGCAAGCCGCGCGACAACCTGTCGGCTGCGGCGCTGTATCCGCTGTTTGCGGGTGTCGCCTGGCCGGAGCGCGCGAAGCAGACCGCGAGGAACGTGCAGAAGACGCTGCTCGAGCCGGGCGGGCTCGCGACGACGACCTACGACACGACGCAGCAATGGGACGCACCCAACGGCTGGGCGCCGCTGCATTGGATCGCGCTTGTCGGACTGCAGCAATATGGCGAGAAGGCGCTCGCGAACGACATCGGCACGCGTTTCCTCGCCGACGTGAAGGGCGTGTACGCGGCGCAGGGCAAGCTCGTCGAGAAGTACATCGTAGAAGGAACGGGCACGGGCGGCGGTGGCGGCGGCGAGTATCCGCTGCAGGACGGCTTCGGCTGGACCAACGGCGTGACGCTCAAGCTGCTCGATCTGTACGGCGGGTGACGCGCACCCTCGAGCAGGGCGGGCGCGAGCGGCGGCGGCCGGCTCGCGTTCCGTCAGTTGGTTGCGTGTGCAACGGTTGCGGCCGAGGTTCGGCTGCTGCCGGCGACGGTTGTTTGCCGCCGTTCGATGTCGTGCGGCGCGCGCTCGCACAGCGCGACGGCGGCGGCACGGGTGTCGCGTCGCCGTCGAACGGAGATCGGCGCTTTGCATTCGCGATCCGCGATCGCCGTCCGGCCTTCGACTATGGCCGCTCGATCGCAACGACGCAACGACGCGGCGCAACGTCACGCCGCGCGCAAACATGCGCCAATACGCGCATCAGATCAATCCGCGCGCCGACGCGAAATAAGTCAACTGAATCCGGTTCGCGACGCCGAAGCGTTTGCGCAGCTTGCGCAGATGGTAGTCGACGTTGTGCGCGCTGGTGTCGAGCCGTCGGCCGATTTCCTTGTCGGATGCGCCTTCCGCGATGCCGACGAGCAACTCGCGCTCGAACGGTGTGAGGCGCTCGACCGCGCGCTCGCGCGACGACGCGATCAACTGCGGCGCAGCGAACCGATGTACCGACAAGCCGAGCGACAGCACCTGCTCGAGCGTCGCGGACGAGATCCAGTCGCGCGAGCGCCGTGGCGCGGTGTAGCTCGCAAACGCATGCATCCGCGTGCCCGGCACGAGCATCGAATACATCACGCCGCTGCACATGTCATCGTCGTGCATCACGCGCAGAAAGCCGTCGAGCGCGTCCGAGCCGCGCGCCGCGTGATCCCGCGCGAGCTGCCGCAGGTCCCAGACGACGGGCATGCTCGATGCGCGCGTGCCGAGCATCCGCGGATCGACGTCGTGATGGCGACGCCGCACGTAATCGCCGCGATACGCGGCGGGCGTGAACGCTTCGTGCAGATACAGGCATTCGGCGTCGTCGCGCGAGAACTCGATCGCGAAATAGGCGAACGTCGCAAAGCCCATCAGCCGCAACAGGCTCGTCGCGATGCGGCCGCATTCGGCGGTGCCGCGCGCGCTCGCGAGCATCTCCGCGACGCCCAGGCGCGGCGCGAAGCGCGGCTCGGCATCGGCCGCGCGCCTCACGTGGCCGCACCAGACGACGTCGATCGTCTGCGCTTCGCGCGTCGTGCCGTCCGGATTCGAGCGCGACACGGGGCGCGCGACGTTCGCGACGGCGGCGTCTTCCTGCACTGCAATGTCCGACATGACGAAAAACCTCGCGACGGTAATCCGATGCCGTCCGACCGGGCGGCCGGACGCGATGTGCGATCGCAACGTGCATGCTTGTGGCGAGCGCGTGCGCAGCCTGCGTGCTTGCGACCTGCGCATTCGCCACGGGCGCCTCCAACGTGCACGTCGTCGCCACGCACGTCTGCGGCCAACGTCGAGACGACACGCGGCGCACCCTTGTCCGGGCGAAGGCATTGTACAAAGCGGCGCGCTTGCGCGTAATATCCCGTAATACTAACCGCGCTCGGCAGCGATACGAAAGCGCGGACCAAAGACCACGTGCTTGTCGGGGTTCCTGCGCAACAGCATCACGCACACAAGAAGCCGGCTTCCCCCATGACAATTGCTGACAGCGCGCCGCGCATCGAATGGTTCTCGCATGCCGAGTTCGTCATGCCGCGCAGCGAATGTGCGCCGCGCGATGCACATCCTTCCGTATCGTCGTTCGCCGCGTCGCACGATTGGCCGCGTCGCGCGGCGTTCGACGTCGCGGACTGCGACGCGCGCCTGCGCGCGGCCGGCTTCACGACGCTCTGCTACGGGGCATTCGAGCTGATCGGTCAACAGATGCTCGCCGCGTATCTGTTGCGCGATTTCGCGCCTGTATCGTTCGTGCGCGCGTACGTCGAAGGTCGATTGTTCGAAGCCGATCCGCGTTTCGCCGGATGGCGCCAGGGGGTGTCGCCGATCGCGTGGCGGATCGACGAGCTCGACGCGCATGCGCGCCGCACCGGCGAGCGGCGCATGCTCGCGCTCGTGAATTCGTTGCGTGCGCATGCAATGCACAGCGGCGTGATCTTCTGCTGGCCAGCGCCGCATCTCGATTTGCGCGTCGCCGTGAGCCTCGCGTCGGAGGCGCACGACGCATGGCTCGACGATCGCGTGATCGGCTGCGCGCTCGCACTCAGCCTCGACGTGCATCGCGCCGCGCAGCCGCACCTCGACGCGCGTGTCGGCGGCGCACGCGCGTTCGTGCTTGGGGACGACGAAGCGGCGGTGCTCGAGCGGCTCGTGCATGGCCTGTCCGATCAGGAAATCGCGAACGCGCTCAGCACGTCGTTGCATCGCGTCGGCGCGCAGATCCGCACGCTCGAAAAACGCTTCAACGCGCGCAATCGCGCTCAACTCGCCTATCTCGCAGCGCGACGTTTGCGCGGATGACGAAACGCGCATCGGACGCACGCCGGATGGCGCGATGCAACAAATTTGCGCATCGTGTACAAAACCGCTTACAGGCGAATTAATTTTTCAATAGAAAAAAATGACCGCTGCAAGGTGGATTAATTGATGAATATTTTCTTCGTAATATGCGCCCAATCGACGGGTGCAGGACGCCCGTCAAGCCATATCCTTTTCACTATTCAATCGAGATATTCGTCATGTGCGGAATCAGCGGCTTCGTGGGCCCTGTTGCATGCGCACCGGAGACAGCCCGCGCGACCCTCGCGCGAATGACGGACAGTCTCGCGCATCGCGGCCCGGACGATACCGGATTGTGGGTCGATCCCGAGGCGGGCGTCGCGCTCGGGCATCGGCGCCTGTCGATCGTCGATCTGTCGGAGCATGGGCATCAGCCGATGCTGTCGGCGTGCGGCCGCTATGCGATGACGTTCAACGGCGAGATCTACAATTTCCGCGAGTTGCGCCGCGAGCTCGAACGCGAGCGGCGCGCGCCCGAGTGGCGCGGTCATTCGGACAGCGAAGTGCTGCTCGCCGCATTTTCCGCGTGGGGCATCGATCGTGTGCTGCAAAAATCGGTCGGCATGTTTGCGCTCGCGCTATGGAATCGCGAGTCGCGCGTGCTCACGCTCGCACGCGATCGCATCGGCGAGAAGCCGCTCTATTACGGACGCGTCGGCGACTCGTTCGTGTTCGGTTCGGAGCTGAAGGCGCTGCGGCGCTTTCCAGGTTTCGGATCGCGTGCGATTGATCGCGACGCACTGTGCCTGTATCTGCGATACGCGAGCGTGCCCGCGCCGTACACGATCTACGAAGGGATTCGCAAGCTGCCGCCCGGCACGTATGCGCAGCTCGAGAACATCGAGATCGAACCCGCGCCGCGCCGCTACTGGTCGCTCGAGCGCGTGATCGCCGCGGGCCGCGAGAATCCCTTCGATGGCGATGCGAACGCCGCCGTCGCGCAACTCGATCACGTGTTGCGCGATGCGATCGCAGAGCAATCGGTCGCCGACGTACCGCTCGGCGCGTTCTTGTCGGGCGGCGTCGATTCGTCGGTGATCGTCGCGCTGATGCAGACGCAGACCGCGCAGCCAGTGCAGACGTTCACGATCGGCTTCCACGAGGCGGGCTACGACGAAGCGGGCTATGCGAAGGCGGTCGCGCGGCACCTCGGCACGTCGCACACCGAGCTCTACGTGAAGCCGTCCGATGTGCTCGCGACCGTCCCGCGCATGCCTTCCGTCTACGACGAGCCGTTCGCCGATTCGTCGCAGATTCCGACGCTGCTCGTCTCCGAGCTGACGCGTCGTTACGTGAAAGTGAGCCTGTCGGGCGACGGCGGCGACGAACTGTTCGGCGGCTACACGCGCTATTTCCTCACGCCGCGCCTATGGGGCCGGCTGCGTCGCGTGCCGGCGTCGGTGCGGATGCGGATCGCGGCCGCGCTGCACGCGCTGCGGCCCGACCACGCGGATCAGATCGCCGCGCTCGTGCAAGGCGTATGGAGCTCGTCCGCGCAGCGCGACGCGTCGCCGCGCGTCGGCGACCGGCTGCACAAGCTCGCCAACGTGATGACGGCGGACAGCCGCACGTCGCTGTACCGGCTGCTGATGTCGTCGGTCCATCATCCGGAGCGCTTCACGCTCGCGGGCCACGAGCCGAAGACGCTGATCGACTCGCCTGACGCGTGGCCCGCCGGCCTGTCGTTCGCCGAACAGGCGATGGCCGTCGATACGCTCACGTACCTGCCGACCGACATCCTGACGAAGGTCGATCGCGCGGCGATGGCAGTGAGTCTCGAGACGCGGATGCCGTTTCTCGATCATCGCGTCGTCGAGTTCGCGTGGCGGCTGCCCGAGGGGCTGCGCATTCCGGACGCGCAGGACAAGTGGCTGCTGCGCAAGCTGCTCTATCGCTACGTGCCGCGGCCGCTGATCGACCGGCCGAAGCAGGGTTTCTGCGCGCCCGTCGGTGCGTGGCTGCGTGGCGAGCTGAGCGACTGGGCGACGGAGCTGCTGTCCCCCGCGCGCCTGCGAGACGAAGGCTATTTCGACGCGGCGCGGGTCGAGCGACTGTGGCGGCAGCATCAGTCGGGCCGGATGAACTGGCAGCATCCGCTGTGGACGGTGCTGATGTTCCAGGCGTGGCTCGAGCGGCGGCGCGCCGAGTAGGCCGCCGAGTGCATGCTGGAAGCCGTCCGCACGGAGGCGCGGGCGGCGTTCAGTGATATTCGGCGACGAACTTGCAGTGCGGCACGGCGGCCGGGCGCGCGATCGGCGCGGCCGCGTCGGCGTCGACGTGGGGCTCGCCGACGCGCGCCGCTTGCTGCTTGTCGTGCGGCTCGACGTGCATCGTCGCCGCGCCGAACAGCACGAGCCGGTAGCCGATCGAATAGATCGGAATGATCCGCATGTTCTTGTCATAGTCGAGGCCGAGCTTCGACCGGATGCGCGACACGTGCGTGTCGAGCGTGCGCGACGACACGGCGAGTTCCCGGCCCCACACAGTCTCCTGGATCGCCTGGCGCGACACGACCTTGTTCATGTTGTCGAGCAGGAATTCGACGACGTCGAATTCGCGCGGAGTCAGACTGACCAGTTCGCCGTCGATCTCGATGATGCGTCGGACGAAGTCGATCTTGATGTTGTCGATGTACAGATACTTGCAATCCATGATGATCCTCGTGATTCGCAGATGGATGGGGCGAACGACACGAGGGGCTTACTGCAATTGTCGGGCCAGCCTGGCGCAATGCAGCAGGCAAGCGCTTCGAAAGGTCTTTTTTACGACTCAAGTGCATGAATTGACAGCGTTTTCATGCGAGCGTCGCTGGCTTGTCATTACGCTGGAAATGTAACAATCTGAAACCGGTTGAAGGTGTGTTACGTAGCACCGGCGTTCGTGTTACGTCGATGCGAGCGGCGACGTAACACGAGGGGAACGATCGGGACGGGCGGGGCGGCCGGGCTTCGGCTGCCGGGGCGGAATCAGCGAGAAGCGCGCTCTTTGGCGTGGTGTGGCGAGGCGTCGGACGAGGCGGCTGGCTGCACGCGCGAGCGGCGGGGGCGCCGATCCGTCATCGCGGATTGCGACAACTGTCGGCGACCTTTCGACGATTTGGCGAGGCGGCGCCGGCGCGCCGGCGACCGGCTCACGATCTTTTCGGGACGACCGGCGCGCGGCGATGGGTTCAAGACATTCGATTCGACGCGATCATCTGCCATTGCCGATTCGAGACGACCGTTTCGAGAACGCACGTCGAAAACGACCGCATCAAGAACGTCTGTTCCAAAAGCGACCGGCCCGCGCGCCGCGCGCGATGCGTCACGCGTTACGCGGTGGCTTCCCCGGCAGCCGGAAACGGCAGCGTATGGCGCCGCTTGCCGGTCGCGGCGAAGATCGCGTTCGCGACCGCCGGGCCGATCGGCGCGACGCCCGGCTCGCCGACGCCCGTCGGGGCCTCGCCCGACGGCACGATGTGCACCTCGACCTTCGGCATTTCGGCGATCCGCAGCACCCGGTAGCCGTCGAAGTTGTTCTGCTCGACCTTGCCGTCCTTCAGCGTGATCGCGCTGTGCAGCACCGCGCCGAGTCCGAAGCCGATGCCGCCTTCCATCTGCGCGGCGACGATGTCCGGATTGATCGCGGTCCCGCAATCGACCGCGCAGACGACGCGCTCGACCTTCACGCCGCCATGCTCGTCGACCGACACCTCGGCGACCTGTGCAACATAGCTCTTGAACGACTCGGCGACCGCGATCCCGCGTCCGCGGCCCTTCGGCAGCGGCTTGCGCGGATCCCAGCCGGCCTTTTCGGCAGCGAGCTCGAGCACGGCCTTCATGCGCGGCTCGTGCGCGAGCAGGTCGCGGCGGAACAGGTACGGGTCCTTGCCCGCCGCATGCGCGGCCTCGTCGATGAACGCCTCGACCGCGTACGCGGTGTGCGAACTGCCGACGACGCGCCACCACAGCACCGGCACGCCGGCCTTCGTCGTCGTCAGCTCGACCGAGACGTTCGGCACCGCGTACGGCAGGTTCGCCGCGCCTTCGACCGACGTCTGGTCGATCCCGTTCTTCACCATCACCGGCTCGAACGGCGTGCCGGCGAGGATCGACTGGCCGACGATCCGGTGCCGCCACGCGACGAGCTTGCCGTCCTTCGTGAGCGCCGCGTCGAGCTTGTGGAAGTACATCGGCCGGTAGAGACCGCCGTGGATGTCGTCCTCGCGGGTCCATTGCAGCTTGACGGGCGTGCCGTTCGCGCCGAGCGCCTTCGCGATCGACACCGCCTCGACGACGTAGTCCGACCACGCGTTCGCGCGCCGGCCGAAGCTGCCGCCCGCGTACAGCGTGTGGATCTTCACTTTCGACGGATCGAGGCCCGCGACGCGCGCCGCGTTGCCCTGATCGATCGTCTGGAACTGGTCACCCGCCCAGATTTCGCAGCTGTCGGCTGTCAGCGTGACGACCGCGTCGAGCGGCTCCATCGGCGCGTGCGCGAGATAGGGGAACTCGTAAGACGCGGAGATCCGCTTCGCCGCGACGGTGAGCGCGCGCTCGGCGTCGCCGTCGCGGCGCGCGGGCGTGCCGGGGCGCTCGGCGAGCTGCCGATACTCGCGCATCATCGCGTCGGAGCTGCGCTTTTCCGCGTTCGAATCGTCCCATTCGACCTTCAGTGCGTCACGGCCTTGCTTCGCGGCCCAGAAGCCCTTCGCGACGACCGCGACGCCGCGCTCCACCTGGACGACCGCCACGACGCCCGGCACCGCCTTCGCCGCCGTCGCATCGAACGACTTCACGGTCGCGCCGAAAAGGGGCGGCCGCTGCAGCAGCGCGACGAGCATGCCGGGCATCGTCACGTCGATCGTGAACTGCGCGGTGCCGTCGGATTTCGCGAGCGCGTCGACGCGCGGCACCGGCTGGCCGATCAGGCGGAACTCGCGCGGCGACTTCAGCGTGACCTTGTCGGGCACGGGCAGCGCGGCCGCGGCCGTCGCGAGCGAGCCGTAGGTCGCCCCGCGGCCGCTGCCCGCGTGGCGCACGTAGCCGTCGCGGGTCGTCAGCTCGGCGGCGGGCACGCTCCATTGCACGGCGGCCGCCGACACGAGCATCGCGCGCGCCTTCGCCCCCGCTTCGCGCAGCTGCATCCACGAATTCGCCATCGCCGAGCTGCCGCCCGTGCCTTGCAGCTTGCCGAACTGCAGGTTCGCGTAGCGCGTCGCGTCGGCGGGCGCGCTCTCGACGCGCACGTCGCGCCAGTTCGCGTCGAGCTCTTCGGCGACGATCGTCGCGATGCCCGTGTACGCGCCCTGGCCCATCTCGAGGTGTTTCGCGATCACGGTCACGCTGTTGTCGGGTGCGACGCGCAGGAACGCGTTCGGCGCGAACGCGCCGGTCGCGGCGGCGTCCGCGCCGGCAGCGGGCGCGGTGGCGGCGAGCGCCGGGCGGCTCGCGTCGAGCCATTCGAAGCCGATCGTGAGGCCGACCGCCGAGGCGGCGCCGGCGGCCTTCAGGAACGTGCGGCGGGACGCGCGCACCGCGTCCGGGAGATCGAGGTCGGTGGTCATCGCTCAGGCCTTCAAGGTGGCGGCCGCTTCGTGGATCGCGGCGCGGATGCGGGTGTAAGTCGCGCAACGGCAGATGTTGCCGTTCATCGCGGCGTCGATGTCGGCGTCGGTCGGCGCTGCGTTCTGCTCGAGGAGCGCGGTCGCCGACATGATCTGGCCGGACTGGCAGTAGCCGCACTGCGGCACTTGCAGCTTGACCCACGCGGCCTGGACGGCCTTCGCGGGCTTGCTCGACAGCCCTTCGATCGTCGTCACGCGCTTGCCGGCGACGGCCGCGAGCGGCAGCACGCACGAGCGCACCGCCTGGCCTTCGAGATGCACAGTGCACGCGCCGCATTGCGCCGCGCCGCAGCCGAACTTCGTGCCGTGCAGGCCCGCATCTTCGCGGATCGCCCAGAGCAGCGGCATCGCGGGATCGGCGTCCAGCGTCAGATTCTTGCCGTTCAGCACAAACGAGGTAGACATGGACAATCTCCGTGGGGATATCCCGGACTTGGCGCCGGGTGATAGCCGGCAGTGTGAGGGACGGACCGCCGTCGTGTTTACACAATCCTGCAAAAATATTGAACAATCCTGCAAATCCCCGAGGGCCGCGCGCGGCGGTTGCATCGTCCGCGCGCGTGCCTGTTCCGATCACGACCACTGACGCTTTTTCATTGACGATGGAACAGCGCTACAACACGTTCGAGCCCGCCGCGCACGCGGCGTCCCCCCGATCCGATGCGCAGCCGCCGCTCGCGCCGCGCGAAGCCGCGCGCCGTGAGCTTGCCGCGCTGATCGACCGCTTCGCGCCCGTCGACGGTGCGTATCCGAGCGCGATTCCCGCGCTGTCGTTCTTCCGCTGCTCGTCGCCCGCCGACCTCGGCTGCAGCGTCACGCGCGCCGCGTTCGTGTTCGCCGCGCAGGGCGCGAAGCGGGTGACGGTCGCGGGCCACGCGTACGAATACGACCATCAGCACTGCCTCGTCACGTCGGTCGATTTGCCGATGCTGTCGCAGGTCACGCGTGCGTCGGCCGATGCGCCGTATCTGTGCGTGAAGATCGCGCTCGATCTGCAGCGGATCGCCGAGCTCGCGGCCGAGATGCGGATGCCGCCGCCGGACGCGGTGCCGACGGGCGAGGGAATCGTCGTCGGCGCGCTGTCCGCGCCGCTGTTCGACGCGGCGTTGCGGCTCGTGCGATTGCTCGATACTCCAGACGACATCCCGATCCTCGCGCCGTTGATCGAAAAGGAACTGCTGTACCGGCTGCTGACGGGCGGGCAGGGCGCGCGGCTGCGGCACATCGCGGTCGCGGGCAGCCAGACGTATCGAATCGCGCGCGCGATCGAATGGATCCGGAATCATTACGCGGAGCCGCTCAGGGTCGAGACGCTCGCGCAGCAGGTCAACATGAGCGTGTCGTCACTGCATCATCACTTCAAGCACATGACGACGCTGAGTCCGCTCCAGTATCAGAAGCAGCTTCGGCTGCACGAGGCGCGCCGGCTGCTGATCGGTCAGCACGCCGACGTCGGCTCGGTCGCGCTCAGGGTCGGGTACGACAGCCCGTCGCAATTTAGCCGCGAGTACAGCCGCCTGTTCGGCGCGCCGCCGTTGCGCGACGTCGTGCAACTGAGGCGGCGCAACGGAATCGGCATGCAGGAATGATGTGAGGGCCGCGCATCCGATCGAACGCGAGACGCCGGTCTCGATTGGGGGGGCATGTCGCGCGGCGAGGGACGTGCGTCTCATTTGTTCCGCATGGTCATGCGCGCATCTGCGCGCGAGCGACGCGACGATACGAACATGAATAGGGACATCGAAATGGCTGTCGACGTGGCGCGCGAGTTCTGGCGCTTGATGAGCACGAACGATTTTCACGCGGTCGCGGCCGTGCTTGCGGACGACTTCGTGCTCGAATGGCCGCAATCGAACGAGCGTATTCGCGGCGCCCGAAACTTCGCGCTGCTGAATAGCGAGTATCCGGCGCATGGATCGTGGATGTTCACCGTCGGCCGCTTGATCGGCGACGCGCACGAGGCCGTGTCCGATGTGTCGGTGACCGACGGCGTTCAGCGGGCGCGGGCGATTTCATTCTTCACGGTGGCGCATCGGAAGATCGTGCGCATCGTCGAGTTCTGGCCCGAGCCGTACGATGCGCCATACGATCGCTCGCATCTCGTCGAGCCGATCGAATAAGCGAAGCGATATGACGGGCGTGAAGCGTCGGATTGCATCGGATCGTGTCGCACGGTCGCGAATTGCATGCGCACGTGCATGCATGTACGCGCGACGTGCGCTTCGAACGATGCGATGCGGACTGCGAGAAAATCAGGCGCTCGCTTCAGGAAAGCTTGACGAAGCGCGCGTCGCGAACGGCCGCGCATGTGCGCACTCGAGCCTCAGGCACGAGCCTCTAAAATGCACGCCATCAATGCAAAGCGGCGTTCGCCTGGTCCGCGAACGCCGCTCTCGACGTGTGATGTGTCGTGGTGGTTTGGAAGGGCGATTTCCGATCGGCGTTCCGATTCGAAAATCGATTGCGTGGCCGATCGTTCCGCGCGGCACCCGGCGATGCGTCGCCGGACGCGCGCCGCGTTCAGCGCACGACGGTGAAGCCCTGATGCTCGGGCTGGAACGACTCCGAGTCGACCGCCTGCAAGCGCCACGCGCCTTGCGGGCGCTTGCCGCCGAGATCCACGGCGCCGTGCTCTTCGTCTTCGGACGACGGCTGTACGTTCGAGAACGACAACCCTTGCAGCCGGCACAGCGCTTCGCCGCTGTCGGCCGAGCACAGCGCAATCGCGCCTTCAACGTCCTTCATTTTGCCCCACGTCGGCAGATCGATGCCCTGATGCGCTTCGCGTGACCACAGATGCTCTTCGGTGTCGAGCCACAGGACCGCGAATTGCTGCGCAGAAGAATCGCTGCCATTGATTCGAATGGTGAGGCGCATGCTTCGTCTCCTTTCGAGGGTTAGCCGGTGAGCTTTCCCAGTCTAGGTGGATTGACGCGGAACGCAAGAAGCGTTGCGAAAAGATTGACGCGGGTCACATCGTCCTGCGTTGGACGATGCGCGCGAACAAACGTGAGCATAGCGTGCGCGCGCGGACTCTTCTGCGCAATCAGGTGTTTTCATGAGCGATGCATGCAAACGCGTGTCATATATGATCCGACCTCGTCGCATGTAGGTGCGTCGATTTGCCGCCTGCATTCGGTCTGCATGCCGCCAATGCAGCGCGCGCGATGCGCATCTTCTGCGGCCCGGAATAACGATTCCCGAATCGATCGGTTGGTCGCGGCGAGCCCCGTTGATAGATTGGTCCCTTGTTCTTCAACGGAGACACGCATGTCCGCGATCTATGAGACGACAGTCCAACCCGCGCGCGACGCGTCCGCGCGAGACGCGCATCCAATCGCGAGCGATGCCGAGGCGCTCGACATCGCGCGCACGCTCGCCGCGCGGCTCGCACAAGGCGCTGCCGAGCGCGATCGCGAACGCCGGTTGCCATACGACGAAATCGACTGGTTCTCGCAATCGGGCCTGTGGGCGATCACGGTGCCGAACGCATACGGCGGCGCGGGCGTGTCGCACGTGACGCTGACCGAGGTCGTGAAGATCGTCGCGGCCGCGGACCCGTCGCTCGCCCAATTGCCGCAGAACCATTTCGGCCTCGTCGACGTGATCGCGCTCACGGGCACCGATGAACAGAAGCGCTTCTTCTTCGGCGAGATCCTGAAGGGCAAGCGCTTCGGCAACGGCTTCTCGGAAAAGGGCACGAAAAACGTGCTCGACCTGAAGACGAAAGTGATCCGCGACGGCGACGGCTATCGCGTCGACGGCACGAAGTTCTATTCGACGGGCGCGCTGTTCGCGCATTACGTGCCGGTGCTCGGGATCGACGATGACCGCAAGGGCTGGCTCGCATACATTCCGAAGGGCACGCCGGGGCTTTCCGTGATCGACGACTGGTCGGGCTTCGGCCAGCGGACGACCGCGAGCGGCACGGTCAAGCTCGACAACGTGCGCGTGCCCGCGTCGCACGTGTTTCCCGCGCATCGCGTATCGGAGCAGCCGACGCTGAACGGTCCGCTGTCGCAGATCATTCAGGCGGCGATCGATGCGGGCATCGCGCACGCGGCGCTCGACGATACGCTGCGCTTCGTGCGCGAGCGCTCGCGACCGTGGATCGACAGCGGCGTCGAGCGCGCGGTCGACGATCCGCTGACGATTCGCGAGATCGGGCGTCTCTTCATTCAACTGCACGCGGCCGATGCGCTGCTCGAGCGCGCGGCGCGCACGCTCGACGCGATCGCCGCGCAAAGCGAGATCGCCGAGGACGACGTCGCGCGCGCATCGGTTGCGGTCGGCGAGGCGAAGGTGCTGACGACCGAGATCGCGCTGCTCGCGAGCGAGAAGCTGTTCGAGCTCGCCGGCACGCAGGCGACGCTCGCCGAGCACGGCCTCGATCGCCACTGGCGCAACGCGCGCACGCATACGCTGCACGATCCGGTGCGCTGGAAGTACCACCTCGTCGGCAACTACTATCTGAACGGCGTCGCGCCCGCGCGCCACGCGTGGAACTGAGCCGATGAACGCCGTCACGCAATCGTCCGCCGCGCGCGCGGCGCGGCGGATTTCGAACGACGCCGAAGCGATCGACGCGGCCCGCACGTTCGCGGCGACGGTCGCGCCCGACGCCGCCGCGCGCGACCGCGAGCGCCGCCTGCCGTATGCGGAGCTCGACGCCTATTCGGCGACGGGCCTCTGGGGCATCGCTGCGCCGCGCGCGTTCGGCGGCGCGGCGGTATCGGCCGCGACGCTCGCGGAAGTGACCGCGATCGTGTCGGAGGCGGATCCCGCGATCGGCCAGATCCCGCAGAACCATTTCTTCATGCTCGAAGTGCTGCGCGTGAACGGCACGCGCGATCAGCAGCGTTTCTATTTCGAGCGTGCGCTCGCGGGCGAGCGCTTCGGCAACGCGCTGTCCGAGCGCGGCACGAAGCACGTGCGCGACTATCGGACGACGATCACGCCCGACGGCGCGGGATTCCGGCTCAACGGCCGGAAGTTCTATTCGACGGGCGCGCGCTTCGCGCACTGGATTCCGGTCGTCGCGAAGGACGCGAACGAGCGGCTGCACGTCGCGTTCACGCCGGCACATGCGCCGGGTCTCACCGTCGAGGACGACTGGAACGGCTTCGGCCAGCGCACGACGGGCAGCGGCACGACGCGGCTCGACAACGTGTACGTCGACGCATCCGCGGTCGTGCCGTACAGCGATGCATTCGATGCGAAGCCGACGCCCGTCGGCCCGTTCGGCCAGCTGCTGCATGCGGCCGTCGATCTCGGCATCGCGCGCGCCGCGTTCGCCGACGCGCGCCGCTTCGTGCGCGAGCGCGCGCGGCCGTGGATCGACAGCGGCGTCGAGCGCGCGAGCGACGATCCACTCACGCTCGAGATCTTCGGCAAGCTCGCGGTGGATCTCGACGCGGCCGGCGCGCTGACCGAGCGCGCGGGCTTGCGCGTCGACGCGGCGATCGACGACGCGAACGAGCGCACGGTCGCGGCCGCGTCGATCGCGGTCGCGAAGGCGCGCGCGGCGACGACCGAGATCGCGCTCGCGGCGTCGTCGCGTCTGCTCGAACTCGCGGGCACGCAAGGCGCGCTCGCCGAGCACGCGCTCGATCGCCACTGGCGCAACGCGCGCACGCATACGCTGCACGATCCGGTGCGCTGGAAATACGTCGCGATCGCCGACTACTACCTGAACGACGCGCTGCCGCCGCGCCACGGCGCGCTGTGACGCGGGACCGCGCATCGATCAACACCGACCAGCACCGTCCCGCATCGAGCACCGTCCCGCATCGAGCACCGACCCGCATCGACCGAATCGAGAGACCGCTCCACCATGACCCGTCAGATCCGTTTCAACGCTTTCGACATGAACTGCGTCGGCCATCAGTCGCCGGGGCTCTGGGCGCATCCGCGCGACGAGTCGTGGCGCTATCGCCAGCTGAGCTACTGGACCGAGCTCGCGCAACTGCTCGAGCGCGGCAAGTTCGACGGCCTCTTCATCGCCGACGTGCTCGGCATCTATGACGTCTATCAGGGCAGCGGCGAAGCGGCGATCCGGCAGGGCGCGCAGGTGCCCGTCAACGATCCGATCCTGCTCGTGTCCGCGATGGCGGCCGCGACGCAGCACCTCGGCTTCGGCATCACGTGCTCGCTGTCGTACGAGCATCCGTATCCGTTCGCGCGGCGCATGTCGACGCTCGATCATCTGACGGGCGGGCGCGTCGGCTGGAACGTCGTCACGTCGTATCTCGACAGCGCCGCGCGCAACCTCGGACTGCCGCAGCAGACGAGCCACGACGAGCGCTACGCGATCGCCGACGAGTATCTCGACGTCTGCTACAAGCTGTGGGAGGGCTCGTGGGAGGACGGCGCGATCGTGCGCGACGCCGCGCGCCACGTGTTCGCCGAGCCGTCGAAGGTCCATCCGATCGGCCATCACGGCCGCTATTACGACGTGCCCGGCATCCATCTGTGCGAGCCGTCGCCGCAGCGCACGCCGGTCCTTTATCAGGCGGGCGCGTCGAAGCGCGGCAAGGACTTCGCTGCGCAGCACGCGGAGTGCATCTTCGTCGCCGCGCCGTCGCGGACGATCCTGAAGGCGTTCGTCGCCGACATCCGCGAGCGCGTGAAGCAGTTCGGCCGCGATCCGCGCGACGTGCTGATCTTCAACCTGCACACGGTGATCACGGGCCGCACGTCGGCCGACGCGCACGCGAAGCATGCCGACTATCGCCGCTACGCGAGCGACGAGGGCGCGCTCGCGCTGATGTCCGGCTGGACCGGGATCGACCTGTCGAAGTACGACCTCGACGCGCCGCTCGAGCACGTCGAGAGCAATGCGATTCAGTCGGCGGTCGAGGCGCTGTCGAGCGCGGATCCGACGCGCAAGTGGACCGTGCGCGAAATCGCGCGGTGGGGCGGCATCGGCGGACTCGGGCCGGTGTCGGTCGGCGATCCGCGCGAGATCGCCGACGATCTGCAGTCGTGGGTCGACGAGACCGGCGTCGACGGCTTCAATCTCGCGTATGCGGTGACGCCGGAGACGTTCGTCGACGTCGTCGAGCTCGTCGTGCCGGAACTGCAGCGGCGCGGCGTCTATCAGACCGACTACGCGCCGGGCACGCTGCGCGAGAAACTGCATCGCGCGGGGCCGCGGCTTGCCGCGCCGCATCCGGCCGCGCGCTATCGCGTCGGCGGCGAGCACGCGGTCGCGGAGCGCGTCGCGGCGGGGGAGTGAGAGCGGAGCGGCGGGGCGGCGTCGTCGCTCGGCGGCGACGCGGTCGATGAATGGTTCGACGCGGCGTCGCGTGATCGCGGATTCAACGGCAGACCGAGTGGGGAATCGGGTGGCAATACGAACGGCGAAGCGAACGGCAAAGCGAGAGGCGAATCGAACGGCAGAGCGAACGGCGAAGCGAACGGCAAATCGGCGCCGCCAAGCGGATGCGGCGCGTCTCGAGGAAGCGACGCGCGTCGACCCGATGCATCGCTAGCTGCTTACGCGAAGCGGCCGGCGCGATTCATGGCGAATCGCCGCCTCCGCCACAGTCGACTTGCGTCAAGTCACCCTCTCCCGCGCCATCTGCTCGCGAGCCGGCACCTCGAGCGCCGGCAGCGTGATCGCGAAGCGCGCGCCGCCGATCGGCGCGTCGCCGAGCCGCACGTCGCCGCCGTGCGCGAGCGCGACGCGCCGCACGATCGTAAGCCCCAGCCCGAAGCCGCCTGTCTGCCGGTCGCGGCTCGAATCAAGCCGATGGAACGGCTCGAACACGCGGTCGCGATCGGCGGCCGGAATGCCGGGGCCGTCGTCGTCGACCGTCAGCACGAGCGCGCCCGCTTCGCCGGGCGCCGCCTGCAGCGAGATCGTCGTCTCCGCGTAGCGCATCCCGTTGCGGATCAGATTCAGCAGCGCGCGTGCGACGAGCTTCGCATCGCACACGTGGCACGCGGGCGCGCCGTGAATCGATACGTCGAACGTGAGGCGGCGATCGGCGATGTCGTTCGCGACGCTGCCCGCGACGCTGTCGACCAGCTCCGCGACCGTCACCGGCATCAGCACGAGGTGTCCTTCGCCTTGCTCGAGCCGGCCGATCGTCAGCAATTCGGTGACGAGCTCGTCGAGCTCGCGCACGTCGCGGCGCAGCGCCTCCTGCCGTTCATGCATGCGCCCGGTCGCGTCCGGCGACGCGAGCAGCGCGAGGCCGAACTCGAGCCGCGCGAGCGGCGTCTTCAGCTCGTGCGAGATCCCGTGCATCATCTCGCGCTGCCGCTGGATCGACGCTTCGATCCGCTGCGCCATGTCGTTGAACTGTTGCGAGAGCCCGTAGATGTTCGACTTGCGCGATAGTTGTGCGCGCGTCGACAGCCGGCCGCCGCCGAATGCGCGCGCGGCCGCCTCCAGCTTGCGCAGATCGCGCCAGTGGTAGTGGATCCACAGCGCGACGGCGAGCAGCGTCGCGAGCGCGACGGTCAGGTACGCGGAGATCTGGATGTCGAGGCTCGGCGGCTCGTTCGGGTGCGCGTGCAGCACGGTGCCGTCGACGAGCGGCATGAAATAGTTCTTGCCGTCGTAGCTGATCGCGATCTCGCCGCGATCGAGGTCGCGGCGCTGCTCGGCGCTCAGCAGCTTGCGGGCGTCGTCCATCGAGATGAACTCGAAGCCCTCGTCACCGTGCTTCGCGAGCTCGCTCAGCGCGTGCTTGCGCTCCGGTCCCGGATGGCGCTCGAGATAATCGTTCAGCACGAACGCGTAGGTGGCGAGCGTCTCGCGCGCCGCGCTCGAGATGCGCGCGTAGAAGAACCGGTCGAACGACGTGTTGATGAAGATGATCGCGGCCGCGGCGCAGATGACCACGACGAGATACAGCCTGACGAGCGAGCGCAGCATTCAATCGTCCCACGCGGAAGGGCTGAACAGATAGCCGCGTCCCCAGATCGTCTTGATCTTGTGCGGCTCGGACGATGCGTCCTCGAACCGGCGCCTCAGCTTCGAGATGCCCGAGTCGACCGAGCGGTCGAGACCGTCGAACTCGATGCCGCGCAACTGCTTCAAGATGTCGTCGCGGCTCAGCACGGTGCCCGCCGCGCGCGCGAGGATCAGCAGCAGGTTGAATTCGGCCGTCTTCAGGTCGACGGGCTCGCCGCGCCACGTGACCGTGCGGTTCGGCGGCGAGATCGTCAGCTCGCCGAACACGAGCGCTTCGCTCGCCGGCGTGTCGACGGGCGCGCCCGGCTGCGTGCGGCGCAACAGCGCGCGGGCGCGCGCGACCAGCACGCGCGGCTCGATCGGCTTCGTCACGTAGTCGTCGGCGCCCGTTTCCAGGCCGGCGACCTGGTCGTAGACGTCCGAGCGCGCGGTCAGGATCAGCACCGGCACGTTCGAGAACGCGCGGATCCGGCGGCACACTTCCATGCCGTCGAGATGCGGCAGCATCAGGTCCAGAATCACGAGCGCGGGCTGGTGCTCGCGCACGGCCGCGACGGCGAGATCGCCGCGCCGGATCACCGTCACCGAGAATTCGTAGCTGTCGAGATACTCGCGGATCAGCTGCGCGAGGCGGTCGTCGTCTTCGATCAGCAGCACCCGATATTTGAGCGGGACTTCGTTCATGGTCTCCTCGGAATGGTTCCGCGCGCGCGCGTGGGCGCGGGCAGGGCACGCGCATTCTAGCCGCGCGCGCCGTTTGTCGGGGTCGGCTGCAACAATCGCCGACAATCGAACACAAATCCGCACATATTCCCGAAACTTTCGGGACAGATTCGCGCGGCGCACGAACCTAGACTGCGGACTTCCCGACTCTTCCCCCGACATCGTGAGCCCGTCCATCCACTCTCTTCGCTATTGCGTGCCGTTCGCCGGCTTGATGTCGGTCGCGGCCGCGCATGCGGAAAACGTCTATACGCTCTCGATCGGCGGCGGCTTCGTGCCGCGCTATGCGGGCAGCAACCAGTATCACGGCGTGGTCGCGCCGTTGTTTTCCGCGAAGCTCGACAACGGCTTCTTCATCGGTCCGCTCGACGGCGTCGGCTACAAGCTGAAGCTGCCCGGCGACGCGTTCGTCGCAGCTGCCGTGACCTACGATCCGGGCCGCGCGGACGAAAACCGCTTCGATCTGCCGGGCTCGAACTACCTGAAGGGAATGGGGCGCGTGCCGGGCTCGGTGCTCGTCGCGGTGCGGGCGGGCGTGAAGCTGTACGGCGGCAGCATGCTGAGCGTGACGGTCGATACGCCCGTCACGCATACGTCGCGCGGCGTGTCCGGGCACGTCGACCTCGCGGTGCCGGTGTTCAGCGCGGGGCGCCACGAAGTCGTCGTGACGGGCTCGGTGCACGCGGCGTCCGGCCGCTATACGCAGACATTCTATGGCGTGACCGACGCGCAGGCGGCCGCGACCCGCTTCGCGCCGTACTCGACGAAGGGCGGCATCGACAGCGTGTCGACGTCGGTCGCGTGGACCTACGCGTTCTCGAAGCACTGGTCGGTGAACACGACGGCGGGCGTCACGCATCTGCCCGGCCGTTACGGGAACAGCCCGATCGTGCAGCAGAAGACCAACTACTTCGGGCTGTCGTCGTTGATTTATCGTTTCTGATTCTGAAGAAGGAGGTGGCCATCGTGCTGATCTGGAAAACTGCGCTCTCGCTGACCTGGCGGGCGGACCTCGTGTCGCCCGCGAGCGCGCCCGCCGCGGCAGCGCACGTCGACCGGATCGTGCTGACCGGCGCGACCGGTTTCATCGGCGGCGCGGTGCTCGTATCGCTCGTCAATGCCGGGCTGCTCGATCGCGTCGTGTGCGTCGTGCGCGCGTGCGACCGCGCGCACGCGCTCGTGCGGTTGCGCGCGGCGGCGCTCAGGAGCGGCCTCGCGCCGTTCTGGGCGGAGCGGCTCACCGAAGCGAACGTGATCGCGGGCGAGCTCGACGGCGCGTTCGCCGACGTCGATGCGGCGCGCCTCGCATCGGCGTCGCACGTGATTCATTGCGCGGGCGTCGCGTCGCTCGCCGACGCTCCGGTCATCAACGAGACGAACGTCGACGCGACGCTGCGCTTCGCGCGCCGTTTCGCGGGCAGCCGGCGGCTGCAGCGTTTCGTGCACGTCGGCGCGGCGTTCGCGTGCGGGATGAAAGGGCGCAGCACGGTTTGCGAGGACGATGCGCCGACGTGCGGCCGCGAGGTCGACTTCGTGCCGTACACGCGCGGCAAGCGCGACGCGGAAGCGCAACTGCGCGCGCTCGGCCTGCCGCTCGTCGTCGTGCGGCCGTCGTGCGTCGTCGGCCATACGCTGCTCGGCACGCAGCCGTCGGCGAGCACGTTCTGGATGTTCCGGATCGTTCACGCGGCGCGCCGCTTCACCGCGCGGCCGATGACGCGCATCGACGTGGTCGCGGTCGACGACTGCGCGCGCGCGCTGATGCTGCTCGCGCTGAAGCCGTCGCTCGCGCACGACACGTATCACGTATCGGCGGGCGACGAAGCGCCGACCGTCACGCAGATCGTCCGCGCGATGGACGAGGCGGTGGGCCTCGGCGACGAGCCGCGCTACGCGCTCTGCTCGTCCGCCGAGTTTCCGTCGATCGCGCGCGACGTGCTCGGCCGCCGCGACGTCGCGTGTGCGCGCGTGATCGAGCGGGCGTTGCAGTCTTACGCGGCTTTCGCCGAACTCGACTACGTGTTCGACAACGCGCGCGTGCGCGACGAGATCGACTTCGAACCGCTGCCGTTCGTCGACTACGTGAACGAGTGCATGCGCACGTCGCGCGGCGTCGACGTGCTCGCGCAGATGCCGCGAGCGGTCCGCTGACGGCGCGCGCGGCGGCCGCGCGTCACGAGCCGCCGACTTCGATCAGCTTGTCGAGCGCCTCGTATACTTCGCTCAGCGCGTCCGCGCCGAAGCGTTGCTCGATGAGCCGGTACTGCTCGTCGATGCGCGGACTGATCTGCGTGACGAGCTGACGGCTCTGCGGCGTCAGGCTGACGATCAGCCTGCGCTGATCCTCCTGGGCGCGCGTGCGGCGAATCAGGCCGTCGCGCTCCATCCTCTCCAGCACGCCCGTGAGGCTCGGGCTCAGGATGCAGCAGCGCCGCGCGATCTGCCCGGCTTCGAGCTCATGAGACGGTTCGCCGTCCAGCACGCGAATGATCCGCCATTGCTGCTCCGTCAGCGCAAATTCCTTCAGGATCGGCCGGAACCGGCCCATCAGCGTTTCGCGGGCCTCGAGCAGCAGCATGGCCAGATTGCGATGATCGAACGTACGATTCATGAGGTTCCTGGAATGACGGTTGATCCATCAATCTTAGCAGGGCGAAAATCGTCGGTGACCGCCTTATCGAAGTTATCAGGGTTATCGCGGTTGTTCTTTTCCTGGGCCGTAGTTAATATGTTAAGTAATTGACCCGGCCGCGCGACGCGGTGGAGGATGAATCGTATGGAGCTGTCCCTTGTCGCCGATGGCGCAACCGTCGAAACGGTGCGCATCGGTACGGTCTACGGCGCGTTGCTGAACGACCGCGGCGCGCTCGCGGCGCTCGGCGACGCGGTACATGCGCCGCCGTACAACAAGCCGCCGCAGGCGCCCGTGCTGTACGTGAAGCCTGCGAACACGCACGTGGGCGACGGCGCGGCCGTCGTCGTGCCGGCGGGCGTCGATGCGCTCGAGATCGGTGCGACGGTCGGCGTCGTGTTCGCGCGGCGCACGACGCGCGTGCCGGTCGAACAAGCGTTCGATTTCGTTAAAGGTTTTACGCTTGCAAGCGACGTGTCGGTCCCGCATCCCGATTATTATCGGCCGGCGGTGCGCTTCAAGTGCCGCGACGGCTTCTGCCCGCTCGGGCCGGCGATCGTTGCGCGCGCAAGCATCGGCGATCCGGATGCGCTCGCCGTGACCGTGCGCGTCGACGGCGAGCGGCGCTACGAGGCGAGCACCGCGAATCTGATTCGCCCCGTCGCGCAGTTGATCGCCGACGTGTCGGCGTTCATGTCGTTCGACGCGGGCGACGTGCTGCTCGTCGGCGTCGGCCCGAATGCGCCGCGCGCGGCGGCGGGCAGCGCGATCGAGATCGAGGCGCCGGGCCTCGGCGTGTTGCGGCATACGTTGACGGCGGAGGACGCACGATGAAGACTGCACGCGTAGTGTTCAACGGCGCGCTGCACGCGGCCGAGCCGGCGGGCGAGGGGCGCGTGCGGCTCGATACCGGGCGCGTGCTCGCCGAGACGGACGTCTCGTGGCTGCCGCCCGTCGCGCCGCGCACGACGTTCGCGCTCGGCCTCAACTACGCCGATCACGCGAAGGAGCTCGCGTTCAAGGCGCCGACCGAGCCGCTCATCTTCCTGAAGGGGCCGAACACGTTCGTCGGCCATCGCGCGCAGACGGTGCGGCCGGCCGACGCGACGCACATGCACTACGAGTGCGAGCTTGCGGTCGTGATCGGCCGCGTGGCGCGCAACGTGAAGCGCGCGCAGGCGCTCGGCCACGTGCTCGGCTACACGATCGGCAACGATTACGCGATCCGCGATTATCTCGAAAATTACTACCGACCGAACCTGCGCGTGAAGAACCGCGACACGTGCACGCCGCTCGGGCCGTGGCTCGTGACCCGAGACGAGATCGGCGATCCGATGAATCTCGCGCTGCGCACGACGGTCAACGGCGTGGAAACGCAGCGCGGCAACACGCGCGACATGATCTTCGACGTCGCGTCGCTGATCGAGTACATCAGCGGCTTCATGACGCTCGCGCCCGGCGACCTGATCCTGACCGGCACGCCCGAAGGGCTCGCCGACACGAAGCCGGGCGACGAGGTCGTGACCGAGATCGAGGGCGTCGGCCGGCTCGTCAACACGATCGTCGGCGAAGCGGATTACTATCGCGTCGGCTGACGCCGTCGCACAAGGAGAGACGCATGAGCATCAAGCACTGGATCGGCGGCCGGGAGGTCGAAAGCCGAGAGACGTTTACGACGTTCAACCCGGCGACGGGCGAGCCGATCGCCGAGGTCGCGTCGGGCGGCGCGGAAGAAATCGACGCGGCCGTGCGCGCCGCGAAGGAAGCATTCCCGAAGTGGGCGAACACGCCGGCGAAGGCGCGCGCGAAGCTGATGCGCACGCTCGGCGAACTGATCGAGCGCAACGTGCCGGCGCTCGCCGAACTGGAGACGCAGGACACCGGCCTGCCGATCTCGCAGACGAAGAAGCAACTGATCCCGCGCGCGTCGGAGAACTTCCACTTCTTCGCCGAAGTGTGCACGCAGATGAACGGCCGCAGCTATCCGGTCGACGACCAGATGCTGAACTACACGCTGTATCAGCCGGTCGGCGTGTGCGCGCTCGTGTCGCCGTGGAACGTGCCGTTCATGACCGCGACGTGGAAGACCGCGCCGTGCCTTGCGCTCGGCAACACCGCGGTGCTGAAGATGTCGGAGCTCTCGCCGTTGACGGCCGACCAGCTCGGCCGCCTCGCGCTCGAAGCCGGCATTCCGGCCGGCGTGCTGAACGTCGTGCAGGGCTACGGCGCGACCGCGGGCGATGCGCTCGTCCGGCATCCGGACGTGCGCGCGGTGTCGTTCACGGGCGGCACGGTGACGGGCAAGCGGATCATGGAGCGCGCCGGCCTCAAGAAATATTCGATGGAGCTGGGCGGCAAGTCGCCCGTGCTGATTTTCGACGACGCCGATTTCGACCGCGCGCTCGACGCGTCGCTCTTCACGATCTTCTCGATCAACGGCGAGCGCTGCACGGCCGGCTCGCGGATCTTCGTGCAGCGGACGATCTACGACAGGTTCGTCGCCGAGTTCGCGCGCCGTGCGAACAGCCTGATCGTCGGCGATCCGGCCGACGAGAACACGCAAGTCGGCTCGATGATCACGCGCGCGCACTGGGAGAAGGTAACGGGCTACGTGCGGCTCGGCATCGACGAAGGCGCGCGGCTCGTCGCGGGCGGCCCGGACAAGCCGGCGAACCTGCCCGCGCATCTCGCGAACGGCAACTTCGTGCGGCCGACCGTGTTCGCCGACGTCGACAACCGGATGCGGATCGCGCAGGAAGAGATCTTCGGGCCGGTCGCGTGCCTGATTCCGTTCGACGGCGAGGAAGACGGGCTGCGCCTCGCGAACGACACGCCGTACGGCCTCGCGTCGTACATCTGGACGCAGGACGTCGGCAAGGTGCATCGGCTCGCGCGCGGCATCGAGGCGGGGATGGTGTTCGTCAACAGCCAGAACGTGCGTGATCTGCGCCAGCCGTTCGGCGGCGTGAAGGAATCCGGCACCGGCCGCGAGGGCGGCGAATACAGCTTCGAGGTGTTCGCCGAGATCAAGAACGTCTGCATCTCGATGGGCAGCCATCACATTCCCCGCTGGGGCGTGTGAGGTCCGCGGACAACGAACGATACGCCGCGCGCCGGCGCCGTCGGCCGGCGACGCGGCAGGAGACTCACGATGGGAAAGCTGTCACTCGCCGCGAAGATCACGCACGTGCCGTCGATGTATCTGTCCGAGTTGCCGGGCAGGCATCACGGCTGCCGTGCCGAGGCGATCCGCGGTCATCAGGTGATCGGCGAGCGCTGCCGCGCGCTCGGCGTCGACACGATCGTCGTCGCCGACACGCACTGGCTCGTCAACGCCGGCTATCACGTGAACTGCAACGGGCATTTCGGGGGCGTCTACACGAGCAACGAGCTGCCGCATTTCATTCGCGACATGCGTTATGAATATCCGGGCAATCCGGCGCTCGGCCATCTGATCGCCGCGACCGCGAACGAGCGCGGGATCGGCACGCGCGCGCACGAGATCGACAGTCTCGAGCTCGAGTACGGCACGCTCGTGCCGATGCGCTACATGAACGCCGATCAGCACTTCAAGGTCGTGTCGATCGCGGGCTGGTGCATGTGGCACTCGCTCGACGAGAGCCGGCGCTTCGGCGAGGCGCTCAGGCACGCGATCGAAGCGAGCGATTCGAACGCCGCGTTCTTCGCGAGCGGCTCGCTGTCGCATCGCTTCAACGACAACGGCAGCCCCGAAGCGGCGATCCACATGATCAGCCGCGAGTTCTTCAAGCAAGTGGATCTGCGCGTCGTCGAGCTGTGGAAGCAGGGCGACTTCGCGACGTTCTGCAAGATGCTGCCCGAGTACAACGAGCACTGCTTCGGCGAAGGCGGCATGCACGACACCGCGATGCTGCTCGGCCTGCTCGGCTGGGATCGCTACGACAAGCCGATCGAGATCGTGACCGACTACTTCGCGAGTTCTGGCACCGGGCAGATCAACGCGATCTTTCCGCTGCCGTGAGCGCCATGAGCGCCGTGTGCGCGTCGCGCGCCGATTCACTTCGGATGCCGACGGAATCCTGAGGAAATCCTGAAGAATACGGAGAGCCGACATGCCTCACATCATCGTCGAATACACCGCGAACATCCGTGACGACGCGCGGATTCCCGTGCTGCTCAAGACGGTCAACGAGACGCTGATCGCGCAGGGCGGCGTATTCCCGACAGGCGGCATCCGCTCGCGCGCGATCGAGCTGCAGGATTACTGCGTCGCCGACGGCACCGCCGACGACGCGTTCGTCCACGTGACGCTCAAGATCGGCTCCGGGCGTGACGAGGCGACGAAGAAGGCCGCGTGCGACGCGCTGTTCGACGCGATCAAGGCGCATTTCGCGGCGCTCTACGCGCGGCGCTACCTTGCGCTGTCGATGGAGCTGACCGAGTTCAGCGAGACAGGCTCGTACAAGCACAACAACATCCACGCGCGCTACAAGCGCAGCGCGTGACTCCAACCCCGACAATGACGACCATGCTAGATTCCGCCACCATCGAGTTGCTCGCCCGCCGGCTGCACGTCGCCGAGCGCGAGCGCAGGCAGATTCGCCAGATCTCGCTCGACTATCCGGAGATCACGATCGACGACGCGTACGCGATCCAGCGCACGTGGGTCGACATGAAGCTCGCCGAAGGACGCGTGCTGAAAGGGCACAAGATCGGCTTGACGTCGAAGGCGATGCAGTCGTCTTCGCAGATCGACGAGCCCGACTATGGCGCGCTCCTCGACGACATGTTCTTCGAGGACGGCGCGACGATTCCGACGCGCCGCTTCATCGTGCCGCGCGTCGAGGTCGAGCTCGCGTTCGTGCTCGGCAAGCCGCTGAAGGGGCCGAACTGCACGGTGTTCGACGTCTATGACGCGGTCGACTACGTCGTGCCCGCGCTCGAGATCATCGACGCGCGCAGCCAGTCGATCGATCCGGACACGAAGCGTCCGCGCAAGGTGTTCGACACGATCGCCGACAACGCGGCGAACGCGGGCGTCGTGCTCGGCGGGCGCCCCGTGCGGCCGATGGACGTCGACCTGCGCTGGGTTGCGGCGATCATGTCGCGCAACGGCGTCGTCGAGGAGACGGGCGTCGCGGCGGGCGTGCTGAACCATCCGGCGAACGGCGTCGCGTGGCTCGCGAACCGGCTCGCGCGCTTCGACGTGTCGCTCGACGCGGGCGAGATCATTCTCGGCGGATCGTTCACGCGGCCGTGCGCGGCGAAGAGCGGCGATACGTTCAGCGTCGATTACGGTCCGCTCGGCGCGATCCATTGCTACTTCGAGTGACAGCCGACGATGCGGATTCCTGACAACACGTTCAAGGCCGCGCTCGCGCGCGGCGAAGCGCAGATCGGGCTGTGGCTCGGACTCGCGAATCCCTATAGCGCCGAAGTCGTCGCGGGCGCGGGCTTCGACTGGCTGCTGATCGACGGCGAGCACGCGCCGAACACCGTGCCGACGATCCTCGCGCAATTGCAGGCGATCGCCGCGTATCCGTCGCATCCCGTCGTGCGCGTGCCGTGGAACGACGCGGTCGCCGTCAAGCAGGTGCTCGATCTCGGCGCGCAGACGCTGCTCGTGCCGATGGTGCAGAGCGCGGACGAGGCGCGCGCGGCCGTCGCGGCGAGCCGCTATCCGCCGCACGGCGTCCGCGGTGTCGGCAGCGCGCTCGCGCGCGCGTCGCGCTGGAATCGCGTCGACGATTACCTGCGGCAGGCGAACGACCGGATCGCGGTGCTCGTGCAGGTCGAGACGCGTGCGGGGCTCGACGCGATCGATTCGATCGCGCGCGTCGAAGGCGTCGACGGCGTGTTCATCGGGCCGGCCGATCTTGCGGCCGATCTCGGGCATCTCGGCGATCCCGCGCATCCGGACGTGCAGGCGGGAATCGACCGCGCGATCGAATCGATCGTTGCGGCGGGCAAGGCGGCGGGCATCCTCAGCGCGGATGCGCGTGCCGCGCGGCGCTATCTCGAAGCCGGCGCGACGTTCGTCGCGGTCGGTGTCGACACGACGCTGCTCGCGCGCAGCGCGGAGCGGCTCGCCGCGCAGTTCAAGTCGACGGCCGACGACGCGGCCCGGGCGGGCGACGGCACTTACTGACTCCGCGTCCCGCCCGAATCGGAGGGGCGCGCGCGCCGCGCGCCTTCCCGATGCTCGCCGGACTCCGCGCTCACATACTGCCCAGGCGTCGTGCCGAGCGCCCGGCGGAACATGTCGATGAACGCGCTGATGTTGTCGTAGCCGAGATCGAGCGCGACCGTCGTCACCGTCACGCCGTCCGCGAGCCGTTCGAGCGCGCGCAGCAGGCGCGCCTGCTGACGCCACTGCGCGAGCGTGAGCCCCGTCTCGGCCACGAAGCGGCGGCTCAGCGTGCGCGGCGCCATGCCGGCCCACGCTGCCCATTCGTCGACGCGGCGATTGTCCGCCAGATCGCCGGCCAGCGCATCGGTGATCCGCACGAGTCGCGGATCGCGCGGGCGCGGCAACCCCAGCGATCCCGCTTTCGCCGTCGCGATTTCATCCAGTATCACGTCCGCGATCCGCGCGCGCGCGCAGTCGAGCTCGGCGCCGCGCCAGCTCGCCGCGCGGCGAACCGCCTCGCGCAGCAGCGGCGACGCGACGATCGCGCGCGGCGCGTCCGGCAAGGATGCGCACCGGTGTTCCGCGATGAAGACGCTCCAGCCGGAAAACGGGCCGAACGAGCGCAGCGAATGCACGCGGTGCGGCGGAATCCAGATCGCGTGGATCGCGGGAACCACCCAGTCCTGGTCGTCGAGCCCGATCGACACGAGCCCGCTCGATGTGCCGACGAGTTGTCCGCGCGCGTGGCTGTGCGGCGCGGTCGTGCGCGCGTCGTGCTGCGTCAATTCGGCGGCGGCGACGAACGGGCCGTCGGAGGACATCACGAGTTCGACGGGAAGGAGTGGATCGACCATGGCCTGAATACCGTATCGAATGGCTTTTATACCGGAGACTGGCCTTGAATGCACGCCTACACTGCGTTCACGTTTGTTCGATCCGGCGTGCGGTGCGATGCGAGCCGGACCGATCTTCCCCGAACACACCGAGCGACTCGAAGCCGGCGCGTGGCGATCGGCGGCAGCGCCGTCGCCCCATGCCTCGCGAATGCGCGCGCGGCGGCCGGCGTCGCCGGTGCGCTGTCCGCGCCGCAAGCGATCGATTCGTTCGACACACTCGAGATCCGCGATGCAGCGCCGCGCGTGTCGCCACGCGCGGCGATCGCGCGATCCCGTTGCAATTCGATGAGCAAGGAGTCTTCATGAAAGCTGCTGTCGTCCAGGGCGCGGGCCAGCGCCCGAGCTACGCCGAATTTGATCCGCCGCGCGCATCGGCCGGCCATCGCGTGATCGACGTGGCCGCATCCGCGCTGAGCCGGCTCGCGCAGGCGCGCGCATCGGGCGCGCACTATTCGTCGACGGGCCGTTTCCCGTTCGTGGCAGGAGTCGACGGGACCGGGCGTCTCGACGACGGCCGGCGCGTCTATTTCCTGGGTCCGCAGGCGCCGTTCGGCGCGATGGCGGAGCGCACGCTCGTGCCCGAAGCGAACTGCGTTCCGTTGCCCGATTCGCTCGACGACGTCACGGCGGCCGCGATCGCGATTCCGGGCATGTCGTCATGGGCGGCGCTGACCGAGCGCGCGCGGCTCGTGGCGGGCGAGACGGTGCTCGTCAACGGCGCGACCGGCGCGTCGGGGCGGCTCGCGGTGCGGATCGCCAAACATCTCGGCGCGGCGAAGGTGATCGCGACAGGGCGAAATGCGGATGCGCTCGAAGCGCTGAAATCGGCGGGCGCCGACTTCACGATCTCGCTGGCGCAGGATGACGAACCGGTGGCGCGTGCGTTCGACACACATTTCCGCGCGGGCGTGGATGTCGTGCTGGATTATCTGTGGGGCGCGAGCGCGCGGTCCGCGTTGATTGCCGCGGCGAAGGCGTCGCCCGATGGGCATCCGGTGCGCTTCGTGCAGATCGGCACGATCGGCGGCGCCGACGTGTTGCTGCCGGGCGCGGTGCTGCGCGCCACGGCGATCACGCTGATGGGCAGCGGCATCGGCAGCATTTCGCTGCCGCGCCTGTTGAACGCGGCGCGCGCGGTGTTCGGTGCGGCGGATGCCGCCGGACTGCGGATCGACACCGAAACGATGCCGCTCGCGCGCGTCGACGCGCATTGGGACGACGCGGACAGCCGGGTGCGCCCGGTGTTCACGATGAATGCGTCCGGGTGACGGCGCGCCGCCGCGCGGATGCGGTGCGCGCCGCCCTGCGTCATCGCGCGTCATCGCGCGTCGGCGATCAGAATCGCTGTTGCATCCCCACCGTGACGCCGACCTGCGTGTCGGCATATCCGACCGAATCGCGCGACAGGCTCACGTTCCGCCCATGCTGCGCGATCGCGAAGCCGCCCGCCGCGTACAGCACCGTGCGCTTCGACAGCGCGTATTGCGCGCGCAGCGACACGAGCGTCGGATCGGCGTCGCCGCCGCCCTTGACGTTCTGGTGATAGACCGCGCCGATCAGCGAGAACGCCGGCGTGAAGTCGTACGAGCCGCCGATCCAGTACATGTCGCTCAGTTGCGTCGCCGCTGTCATGTGGTATGTGCGGCGGTAGTTGCGGTAGCCCGCCATCGTTTTCAGATGGCCGAAGTCGTAGCTGACGCCCGCATGAATCCCCTGCACGTAGTCGACCGGGTCGGCGGGCGTCACACTGTCGCGTGCGCCGTTCTGGCGGTCGAACGTGACGACCGCGGCGAACGGGCCGCTCTCGTAGCCGAGTGCGAAGTCGTACTTCGAGCTCGTCTTCATGCTGCCCGGCACGTTGCCGAAGCCGTACATCGCGCCGAAGCGGAAGGCGCCATACGAGCCGTCGTAGCGCACCGCGTTCGACGAACGCGTGAAGAGGCCGTCCTTGCGGCCGCCCGTCGCCGTCGACGACGTCGCCCACGAGTAGTTCTGCGCGTAGCCCATCGGATCGAACGGCAGCATGTAGTCGTACGTGACGGTGAAGTTGCGGCCGAGCGTCAACTCGCCCCATTTGCCCCTGAGGCCCACCGTCGCGCGCCGCGCGAAGATCGAGTCGGGGCCGTCGTCGAAGCCGCCGTTCGCGAGATCGATCCCGCTTTCGAGCCGGAACACCGCCTTCAGGCCGCCGCCGAGATCCTCGACGCCGCGCAAGCCCCAGCGCGACGTGTTCTTGTTGCCCGACTTGAGACGAAGCGCGCCGCCGCCTTCGGGCGCCGCGTGGTTCACGTACTCGACGCCCGCGTCCATGATGCCGTACAGCGTGACGCTCGATTGCGCGAGCGCGTGGCTGCCCGCAAGGCTCGCCCACGTGGCGATGCCGGCTGTGATCGCCATTCTGCCGGCGATGCGGCGGTGCTTTTTCATCTTCGGTGTCTCCGATTGAGTGATGTTGTTTTAGGTGGCGCGTGCGCATCCGCTGTCGAGCGGCGTGCGCGCGCCGGGTGCGCCGGCGGATGTCGGCGCGGGGTTGCCGCGTGGCGCTACAGGGGCGCTACAGGGGACTTCGTCGAGGCGGCCGGAGAGGGCGTCATGCTGGGTGATCCGAAACAATGGGCGGCGCCGCGTGCGTCGAGCGATTCGTCGCGGCGTTCGCATGCAGCCGATTCCGCGTGCATGCCGCTCGACACGGCTCGCTGTTCACTGTCCGCATCGCGTTCGCCATCACGCACGCCAAAGGCAGTACGTCGTCCGACGCATGCGCCGCCGCCGGCCGCGCCCGGTCTCGGTCAACCCGCCTTCGCGAACGCCCAGCAGTCGTTCGCCGGGAACTCGAGCCAGTGCCGGCCCGCCGCGCGCGGCACCGAGCCGAATGCGCGCAGCCGCAACTCGCCGCAATGGAACAGGTATTCCCACCGGTCGCCGAGATACATCGACGTCACGAGCTCGGCGGGCAGCCGGTTGTCGCCCGGGCCGTCCGCGACCTGCACGCGCTCGACGCGAATCACCGCGTGCGCGTCCTGGCCTGGCCGCAGCGCGCCGCGCGCGAGCGCCGCGAGCCGCCAGCCGTCGCCCTCGAGCGTCACGCGCTCGCCTTCGACCGCGTCGACGCGCGCGTCGATCCGGTTGTTGCTGCCCATGAACTCGGCCGTATACAGCGTGCGCGGCTCGCCGTACAACTCGGCGGGCGTGCCTTCCTGCTCGATGCGGCCGTCGCGCAGCAGCAGGATGCGGTCCGACATCGCCATCGCCTCGGCCTGGTCGTGCGTCACGCACAGCGCGGACAGCCCGAGCGACACGATCAGCTCGCGCAGCCACGCGCGCGCTTCTTCGCGCAGCTTCGCGTCGAGGTTCGACAGCGGCTCGTCGAGCAGGATCACGGGCGGGTTGTAGACGAGCGCGCGGGCGATCGCGACGCGCTGCTGCTGGCCGCCCGACAACTGATGCGGATAGCGTTCGGCGAGCTGGCCGAGGCCGAGCTGGTCGAGCGCGCTCTGCACGCGGCGCTCGATCTCGCCCGCCGCGACGCGGCGCAGCTTGAGCCCGTAGCCGACGTTGTCGGCGACGGTCCGATGCGGCCACAGCGCGTACGACTGGAACACGAGGCCGAGCGAGCGCGCCTCGGCGGGCAGGTCGACGTGGCGCGCGCCGTCGAAGAACGTACGTTCGTCCAGCCGGATGCGGCCGGACGACGGCGTTTCGAGCCCGGCGACCGCGCGCAGCAGCGTCGTCTTGCCGCTGCCCGACGCGCCGAGCAGGCACACGACCTCGCCCGCGTTCAATTCGAACGACACGCCCTTGAGGATCGGGTTCGCGCCGTAGCTCAGATGCAGATCGTCGACGATGAGCTTATCCATGCAGTTTCACTCCGAAGCGCAACGCGACGGCGAGTCCCGCGCCGACCATTGCGATGTTGATGACGGACAGCGCGGCAACCTGATCGACCGCGCCCGTCGCCCAAAGCGACACGAGCAGCGCGCCGATCACCTCGGTGCCGGGCGACAGCAGATAGACGGCCGTCGAGTATTCGCGCTCGAAGATCATGAAGATCAGCAGCCACGCGGCGAGCAGGCCGAAGCGCACGAGCGGCAGCGTCACGTCGAGCGACACGCGCGCGCGCGTCGCGCCGACGCTGCGGCCCGCTTCCTCGAGCTCCGGTCCGACCTGCAGGAGCGCGCTCTGGATCACGCGCATCCCATAGGCGAGCCACACGACCGTGTACGCGATCCAGATGCTCCACATCGAGCTCTTCAACTCGCGCAGGCCCGGCACGAACAGGAAGATCCACAGGAACGCGAGGCCGGCGAGGAGGCCCGGCACCGCGCGCGGCAGCAGCACGATGTAGTCGAGCAGGCGCGCGGCCCAGTCGTGGCGGCGGTGGCCGGCGAACGCGACGAGCGAATAGAAGCCGACCGCGAGCGCGCCGCCGATCACGCCGATGCCGAGCGTGTTGACGATCGCGCGCACGAGGTTGTCCTGCTCGAACAGCTCGACGAAGTTCGCGACCGTCAGCACTTCGGCGAGCGCCACGCCTTCGCCCCAGTTCGTCACGAACGCGCGCAGCACGATGCCCGAGATCGGCACGATCACGGTGAGCGCGAGCCACACGGCGACGATCGCGAGCGCGACCCAGCGCCACGCGCGCAGCGGCAGCACGGTCGGGCGGCCGGCCTTGCCCTTGACGGTCACGTAACGGTTCGCCGATTTCAGCAGATGGCGCTGCAGCAGCACGAGCGGGAACGTGATCGCGATGATGCACACGGCGACGGCCGCCATCAGGTGATACGACGGCACGCCGAGCTTGTTCGTCAGCTTGTACAGGTATGTCGCGAGCACGAGATGGCCTTCGGGGTCGCCGAGCACGAGCGGCAGCCCGAACACTTCGAAGCCGAGGAAGAACACGAGCACGCCCGAGAAGAGCAGGGCGGGCAGCGTCATCGGCAGGCTCACGTCGAGCGCGACGCGGAATGGCCGCGCACCCGTTACGCGCGCCGCTTCCTCGACGTCCGAGCCGAGGTTGCGCAGCGCGGCCGATGCGTACAGGTATACGTGCGGCACGTGCGTCAGCCCGGCGATCAGCGTGATCGCGAAGATCGAATAGACGTTCCAGGGTACGCTCGATACGCCGAGCAGATCCTTGAACCACACCGAATAGAAGCCGACCGGACCGGCCGCGACGACGTAGCCGAACGCGAGCACCATCGGCGACACGAACACGGGCGTGAGCACGAGCGGCTCGAGCCAGCGGCGGCCGGGCAGGTCGGTGCGCACCATCAGGAACGCGAGGATGCCGCCGAGCGGAATCGAGATGAACAGCATCCCGCCCGCGACGATGAACGAGTTCTTCACGGCCGACCAGAAGTCGGGATCGGTGAAGATGAAGCGGAAGCCTTCGATGCCGAGCGTGCGGTTCGCGTCGAAGAACGGCGCGGACAACAGGCTCTGGAACACGATGAACGCGATCGGCAGCGCGACCGCGATCGTCAGGACTGCGACGACGATCCAGCGCAGCATGCCCGCGAGCGGCCAGAGTCCGCCCGCCGCCGGCGCGGGCGGCGCGCCGTCGCCGCGAGCGTGCGTAACTGGCGCGGACGGTCGGCCGGTGCTGGTTGTAAGCATGAGTTCGCCCTTGCGGCCCGCGGGCCGCGTCGATGGAGAAGGAATGCGAAAAGGGGCGTTCGCGCGGCGGCGGGCCGCGCGCACGGTCACGCGCGCGGGCTCAGCGCTTGATCGATTGCTGCCACTGCTTGAGGAACGCGAGGCGCTTCGACTGATCGAGGTAGACGAGCAGGCCCGAGCCGATCTGGATCGGCTTCAGCGAATCGCCGAGATCCTTCGAGAGGCTCGTCATCGACGTCTCGCCCGCTACGTCCGCGCGGATCGAGTAGAGATTCGCCTGGTTCGCGATCAGCGTCTGGCCGCGCTTCGACAGCAGGTAGTCGACCCACAGCTTCGCCGCGTTCGGATGCCGCGCCTGCTTCGAGATCGTCACGAGGCGGCTCACGACGAGCGTGTAGTCCGTCGGAAACACATAGCCGATCGATTTGTCCTTCTTCGCCTTCGCGTACGCATACGAGCCGATGATGTTGTAGCCGACGAGATTCTCGCCCGACGAGATGCGCTCCATCATCGCGCCCGTGCTCGACTGCAGCTTCGGCCCCGTCGCGCCGATCGCGCGCACGAGCTCCCACGTCGCCTTGTCGTTCACGTGCGCGTCCTGCGTCAGGTAGTTGAAGCCGACGCCGGACTTCTCGATGTCGTAGGTCGTCACCTTGCCCTTGAACTTGTCGGGCTGCGACTGCAGCAGCTTGATCAGGTCGGCGCGCGTCTTCGGCACGTCGTTCCCGGGAATCAGGCGCTTGTTGTAGACGATCGCGAGCGGTTCGTAGGTCGTGCCGTACGCCTGCTTCTGGTACTGCGCCCATTGCGGCACGTGCGGCGTCTCGGGCGAGTCGTACGAAGCCATCAGCCCGTCGTTGACGAGCTTCACCTGCAGATCCATCGCCGAGTTCCACAGTACGTCGGCGCTTGTGCTTTTCGCGGCGCTTTCGCTGACGTAGCGGTTGTAAAGCTCGGTGCTGTTCATGTCGTTGTATTCGATCTTCACGCCATACAGGCTTTCGAAATCCTTGATGAGCGGACGCACGAGCGCGGTGTCGGTCGTCGAGTAGACGACGAGCTTGCCTTCCTGCTTCGCGGCGTCGATCACGCGTTGGTAGTTGCCCGGATAGCCGGCCGGGACCTGTGCGCCGACAGTGCTTGCGGCGACGAAAAGAATGGCGGCGATGGCGGCCGGTGCGTGCTGCATGTCTTCCTCCAGTCGTGTCTTGTTTGGTTCGAGTGACGCGGATGTTAAGCGGCGGGCACTTTCAGTGCGCTTTCATTTTTCGTCACAATGGCTTTCTTTTGATGATGGATTTCCCGAGGTTTGCTGATGCGCGTGCTGCTCGTCGAAGACAATCCGATCCTCGCGCAGTCGCTTGCCGACGCGCTCGCCGCCGCACGTTTCGCGGTCGATCACATGGCGGACGGCGAGGCCGCCGACCACGTGCTGCACACGCAGGACTACGCGCTCGTGATTCTCGATCTCGGGCTGCCGAAGCTCGACGGCCTGGAGGTGCTGCGGCGGCTGCGCGCGCGGCGCAACCCGGTGCCCGTGCTGATCCTGACCGCGCACGGCTCGGTCGAGGACCGCGTGCGCGGGCTCGATCTCGGCGCGGACGACTACCTCGCGAAGCCGTTCGAGCTGACCGAGCTCGAAGCGCGCGCCCGCGCGCTGATCCGGCGCAGCCTGGGCCACGAGCACGCGCGCGTCGAATGCGGGCCGCTCGTGTTCGACAGCGTCGATCGCAGTTTTCGCCTGAACAATGACGCGCTCGCGCTGACGCCGCGCGAGCGCTCGGTGCTCGAAGTGCTGATCCTGCGCAACGGCCGCGCGATCAACAAGGAGACGCTGTCGGAGAAGATCTTCGGCCTCGACGAATCGGTGAACGCCGACGCGATCGAGATCTACGTGCACCGGCTGCGCAAGAAGCTCGAACGCAGCGGCGTCGCGATCGTCACGCTGCGGGGACTCGGCTATCTGCTCGAGGCGCAGCCGCGATGACGCGGCTCAATCTGCGCGCGCAGGTCGCGCTGTGGCTGCTGCTGCCGTTTCTCGGTCTCCTCGCGCTCGATTCGTGGCTCACGTACCAGCGCGCGATGAACGCCGCGCACGTCGCGTTCGATCGCACGCTCGCGTCGTCGCTGAAGTCGATCCGCGAGGGCGTGCGGCTCGTCTCCGGCGACGTCGAAGTCGATCTGCCGTATCTCGCGCTCGAGATGTTCGAATCGAACGACGGCGGCAAGATCTATTACCTGATTCGCGGCGACGACGGCCGGGCGATCACCGGCTACCGCGACCTGCCGCCGCCTCCGCCGAAAGCGGGCGCGCCGCTGTACGCGCCGTCGTTCTACGACGCCGTCTACCGCGGCGAGCAGCTTCGGATGGCCGCGCTGCGGCTGCCCGTGCACGACGTGCCGACCGCGCGAACGCGCGTCGTCTGGGTGATGGTCGGCGAGACGATCGAGGCGCGGCAGGCGCTCGCGCGCGAGATTCTCGCCGGCTCGCTGCTGCAGGAGGGCTTGCTCGTCGTGCTCGCGCTCGGCATCGTGTGGCTCGGAGTCGGGCGCGGGCTGCGGCCGCTGAACCGGTTGTCGGCGAAGGTCGCCGCACGCGCGGAAGACGACCCGACGCCGCTCGAGACGAGCGGCATGCCGAGCGAAGTCGCGCCGCTCGTCGAATCGATCAACCAGTACATCGGCCGCACGCAGCGGATGCAGGTCGCGCGGCGGCGCTTCTTCGCCGACGCCGCGCATCAGTTGAAGACGCCGCTCGCGGCCGCGCAGGCGGGTGTCGAGCTGGCGCTGCGGCCCGCCGAGCACGCGCGCGTGAGCGTGCATCTGCGGCGCGTGAACGGCGCGGTGCGGCAGGCGGCGAAGATCGTCCAGCAACTGCTGTCGCTGTCGCGGCTCGAATCGGACGTCGCGCCGGCGATCGCGCGCAAGCCGGTCGCGCTCGCGAAGCTCGCGCGCAGCGTGACGCTCGACTGGTCGAGCGTCGCCCGCGCGCGCGGCATCGATCTCGGCTTCGAGCAGGACGCGAGCGTCGACGTGATGGGGCGCGCGGATCTGCTCGGCGAGCTGGTCGGCAATCTGATCGACAACGCGATCCGCTATGCGGGCGACGGCGCGGTGATCACGGTGCGGGTCGCGCGCGACGGCGACTTCGCGCGGCTCGAAGTGATCGACGACGGGCCGGGGATCGCGCCCGACGAGCGCGACGCGGTGTTCGAGCGCTTCTATCGGAGCCAGGCGACGCTCGCGGTCGAGGGGACCGGGCTCGGGTTGTCGATCGTGCGGGAGATCGCGCGCGTGCATTGGGGGAAGGTCGAGCTGGACGAGGCGGTCGGCGAGGGCGGCAAGCGCGATGAGGTGGGCGAAGGCGGCAGGAGCAGCAAGAGCAGCGAGAGCGAGGGGTGGTCGAGCGATGGTCCGGCGGACCGCCATGCGCAAGGCCGCGGGCTCGTCGTGCGAGTGACGCTGCCTGTGCATTCGGCGTGAGCGCTTGTTGCGACGGAGGCGGGCCGTCGATCGATCGGCGCGGCGCGGACGGGCGGCCGGCCGGCCGGCGAAGCCTCATCGCTCGAAACCCTTGCGCGCTCCCGCCTTCGCGAGCGCGGGCGAGCTCAATCGTCGAACGCGATCTCCGCGTCGACCGACTGCCCGACCTCCAGAAACGCGCCTTCGCCGTTCACGATGATCGCGTTCTTGCCGAACGTCAGCGCGCCGTCGAACTGCGCGCTGCCGCGATAGACGCTCATCGTGTCGAGCGGTTCGTTCGGCCAGACGGGGGCCGGCGCGCCGGTGCGCTGGTCGATCGTCGGGACCGGGCAGCGCGTGCAGAGCTTCACGAGGCTCAGGCGCACGCCGCGATTGCCCGTCTGCACGTCGAGGTAGTCGACGTAGTCCTCTTCGTAGGCGTCGAGGCCCGTCAGCACGACGTTCGGCCGGAAGCGGCCCATCGGCACCGCGGACGCGCCCTTGCGGCGCAGCCGCGCGTTCAGGTCGTCGAGCGACGACTGGCCGACGACCAAGATCGGAAAGCCATCCGCGAACTGCGCGTACGACGTGAACGCGCCCGTCCACTTCGCGCCGACCACGCGCCGCGCATTGGGCGCGAAGCGCGCGAGCCGCGCAGGCGTGCCGAGGAATTCGCTGAACCAGCGCGCCGCATGCGCGCCGGCGTCGAGTGCGTTCACGGTGTCGCGCCAGATGGTCGCCGCGAGCGGTTCCGCGCCCGCGAGCGCCGACGCCGCGAGCGGCGTGCGCAGCTCCGGCATGCCGGGCGCGGCGACGACGAGGTCGCGCTCGCCGATCTCCGTGCGCACGAGCGCGAGCTTCGGATGTGTGCGCTGCGTGATCATCGCGCCCGTCGGGTCGGTGACCATCCAGTTGCGGTCGTATTCGAGCCCCGTGACGAGCAATTGCGCGCGAACCGTCGCAATGCCCGCGCAGGACTTGATCGGATAGACGAAAAGATCGCTGATGACTGGCATGGCGCGCTCGAACACGGAGACCGGTACGGAGTAAGGAAAACGCAGGCGGAATCGTGATTCTGCCAGATTGCCCGCGTCCCCGACGTTCGGGTCCGAGCGTGTCCGCCAGACGTGCCGAGGCGGGCCGCGCGAATCCCCGGCCGGCCTTGCGTTCGCGCGGCGGCGGCAGGAGGGCCGATCGTCGCGTCACGCCGTGTGGGCGAGCGTGTGCGATGCCCGCCGTCGCCGGTCCGGGGCCGGGTCTTTCCGCCATCCAGGGCTGTTTTGCCGAGGGGAAGGGGCTCAAACCTCAAGCGTCAATCCCGAAGCATCCGGCGCCAAGCCCTTGACATCAGGCGTCGCGAGCCGCCAGGCCGGGCGTCGCCGTCCGGATGCCCAAGCTTCCAAGCCCTTGAGCGGCCGAGTTCTCGACCACGCCGGCACCCGGCTCCCGAGATCTCGAATCGTCGCACGAAAGCTTTATGGAAGGCATCTGGAAGGACTGTGTGAATGTAAATTCGGGTAAATACCGGGTTGGAGGGAACCGGTTCCAACTATCGGCGCACGCACCCGCCAAACCCTTGCTGGTGCAGCGTTGGAACTAACTAGTTAGTGAAGTCCAGCGTTGTGCGGAGCCTACGAATCTTTATTCTCCGTTTTGCAACAACGACGAATCGGTGAGAATGGCGGCCGCATGGACACACCATGCGTGACACACACCAGAAGAATTTCTTGAGGACGGAGAATCAATGAAAAAGCGCACAGCGGTCGCGATGGCGGCCGTCGGATTGGCGGCTGTCGCCACGGCGCACGCTCAGAGCAGCGTGACGCTTTACGGTATCGTCGATAACGGTATCGCGTATCAGAACAGCAGCACGTCGCTCGGTTCGACGACGGGCGGCCACTCGGCCGTGAAGATGTCGACGGGCGTGTGGGCGGGCAGCCGCTTTGGCCTGAAGGGCAGCGAAGACCTGGGCGGCGGCTCGAAGGCGATCTTCCAGTTGGAGTCGGGCTTCAGCACGGCCAACGGCACGTCGCAATTCTCGGGCGGCATCTTCACACGTCAGGCGTGGGTCGGCCTGACCAATCCGACGTACGGTACGCTGACGGCCGGCCGTCAATACACCGCGTACTACACGCTGCTGTCGCCTTACAGCCCGACGACCTGGCTCACCGGCTACTTCGGCGCGCACCCGGGCGACATCGACTCGCTCGACACCAGCTACCGCACGAACAACTCGCTCGTCTACATGTCGCCGAAGTTCTACGGTTTCACGTTCGGCGGCTCGTATGCATTCGGCGGCCAGCCGGGCAGCGTGAACGCCGGCTCGACGTGGAGCGCGGGCATCCAGTACATGAACGGTCCGCTCGGCGTCGCCGCTGCGTTCCAGCGCGTGAACAACTCGACGCCGGGCGGCGGCGCCGTGTGGGGTGCGAATTCGGCGACGTCGAACGGCGGCGCGCAGACGGCCATTTCGGCGATCAACAACGGCTACACGACCGCGCAGGCGCAGCAGCGCGTCGCGGTGACGGCGGGCTATCAGTTCTCGTCGGCGTGGGACGTATCGGTGTCGTACTCGAACGTGCAGTACATCCCGGGCGTGAACTCGACGTTCCGCAACACGGCGATCTTCAACACCGCGGGCGCGGTGCTGCACTTCAAGCCGTCGGCGACGTGGGATTTCGCGGGCGGCTACGCGTACACGCGAGCGACGCAGTCGAACGGCATCACGAGCGCGGCGCAGTACCATCAGTTCACGCTGTCGCAGTACTACAGCCTGTCGAAGCGCACGGGCCTCTACGCGGTCGAAGCGTATCAGCGCGCGAACGGCAAGACGCTCGCGGGCGGCAAGATCATCGACGCGACCGCATCGATCGGCGACGGCTTCAACGCGTCGCCGTCGTCGTCGCGCAGCCAAGTGGGCCTCGGCGTCGGCCTGATCCACCGCTTCTAAGCGCGGCATTCGGCGCGGCGCTTGCGTCGCGCGCGAAGTCGAACGAGCAGCCGGCCTTCGGGCCGGTTGTTTTTTTGCGTGCGATATTGGCATGCGCGTGTCGTTCACGATCGCTCATCCGCGCGAATGGCGGCGATGTCACCGCGCGCGACGTGTATGTTCGATTTTCGTCCGTTGCCGATTGGCGTGCACGGCGTGCCGCATTCGACAGCGGAAGAACGTTGCATGGAAGATGTGCGCACCGCGCGCCGTTCGCTCGGCCATGCGGATGGCAGCGATGCCCCAGTGCGAGCGGCGTTCGTTCAGCGTGCGTCTATTGGCGACGGGCGTGCATCGATGTGCCGCGCCGGGCGGAAGACGGAGGATGCATCGATGGATCGGGCCGTTTTGCGGTTGTGTGGCCCGCATGCGAGAGCGAGACGGCCGGGCCGTTTTCGTCGCCTCCATGTGATCGGCTGCGCGTCGACACGCAGCCGCGATCGACGGCCTTTAGCGCGAGACCTCGACGCCGTAGCCCTGCGTGCCGACGCGCAGCACGTTGCCGTCCGGCGTGAATTGGCGGGGGATGTCGGGGGCGGCGGGCGACGGCAGCGCGGGCGTCGCGCGCGGCAAGTCGTCGTCGATCGCGCGCGGCTTCGGCGCGATCTTCACGGCAGTGGGCGGATGATGCATTCGCGCCTCGACGACGCGCGGTGCGACGTGCTTGCGCTTCGCGGCCGGTGCGGGCTTGCGGGCGGACGGATCGTGGCGCGCGCCGATGCTCGGGCCGGTGCGCGCTTCGGGCGGATTCCAGATCTCGACGTATCGCTCGCTTGCGAACGTCGAGGACGTGAAAGCCAATAACAGCAACCCGTATCCAACTCGTTTCACTCTGTCTTCTCCGTGGCCCGTCTCGCGATGCCCGATCGACTTCGGCCGCCTCGCCGATGGGCGAACGGCCCGTCGGACTGTCCGGCGGCACGCGATTTTCGCATGGATCGCCGGTAGCGCGAGCTGTATGAATATACAGCTTTTTCCGGCGATGTCCACCGCTGCGGCGATCTCCTGCGGGCTGTGTCGGTTTTTCGCCGCATCGGCGGATCGGCTTGCGCGCATCGCTTGACGCGACGCGATTTGATTCGGTCGCGATACCGTATACCTTTGTCGAAAACGCACCGGGCGAGGCGGCGGTCCGCACCTGCATGCACCGGTCCGCACGGGCAAGATCCGCATGCCAATCGAGGAGGACGACATGGAACCATCCAGTCACGCATCGGCGCCGCCGCTGCTGCGCGACGATCGCGACGGCGTCGCGACGCTGCGCCTGAATCGGCCGTCGCAGTTCAACGCGTTGTCGGAGGCGCTGCTCGACGCGCTGCAGCGCGAGCTCGCCACGCTCGCCGACGATCCGCGCGTGCGCTGCGTCGTGCTCGCCGCCGAGGGCCGCGCGTTCTGCGCGGGCCACGACCTGCGCGAGATGCGCGGCACGCCCGATCTCGCGTACTACCGCGACCTGTTCGGCCGATGCAGCCGCGTGATGCAGGCGATTCAGGCGCTGCCCGTGCCCGTCGTCGCGCGCGTGCACGGGATCGCGACGGCGGCGGGCTGCCAGCTCGTCGCGTCGTGCGATCTCGCGATCGCCGCCGACACGGCCCGCTTCGCGGTGTCGGGCATCAACGTCGGGCTGTTCTGCTCGACACCCGCCGTCGCGCTTTCCCGCAACGTGTCGACGAAGCGCGCGTTCGACATGCTTGTCACCGGGCGCTTCGTCGATGCGGCGACGGCCGTCGACTGGGGGCTCGTCAACGAGGCGGTGCCGGAGGACGCGCTCGATGCGGCCGTCGCGCGCACGGTCGCGGCGATCGCGTCGAAGAGCCCTGCCGCGGTGCGTTACGGCAAGGCGACGTTCTACCGGCAGCGACAGATGCCGCTCGACGACGCGTACGCGTATGCGTCCGACGTGATGGCGCGCAACATGATGGAACCGGACGCGTGCGAGGGCATCGACGCGTTTCTCGAGAAGCGGCCGGCGCGTTGGCGGGAGTGAGTGCGCGGGTGTGTTTGCGCGGCCGGGCGTGCGGCCGCGGACGTGCGTCGAATGCCGCGAGATCCGTTTCGCACGAGTGGGCGCGTCGTCGATCGCACGCCATCGGCCGGGGGCTGAGCTGCTTCGAATGCGCGAGTCGTCCGCGCTGCGCCGAACGCGAAGCCGCCGACGCGGCCGAACGCGTCGCCCGCCGCCGCCCGGCCGATTGCGCTCAGCGCCCGTAGCTGCCCGTTCGCGCGTGCTCGGGCTGCGCCGCCACGGCCGGATACGGATCGACCACCACCGGCACCCGCCGCGCGAGCGCGCACATCAGCTCGTAGCCGATCGTGCCCGCGGCCTCGGCGACGTCGTCGACGCGCACCTGCGCGCCCCACAGCTCGACCGTCGAGCCCACGCCCGCGTTCGGGCACGGCGTGAGATCGACGGTCAGCATGTCCATCGACACGCGCCCGACGACCTGCGTGCGCACGCCGTCGACCGCGATCGGCGTGCCGGTCGGCGCGTGGCGCGGATAGCCGTCCGCGTAGCCGCACGCGACGACGCCGACGCGCACCTCGCGCTCGGCCGCGAAGCGGCGCCCATAGCCGACCGTCTCGCCCGCCGCGAGCGTCTGCACGCCGATGATCCGGCTCGTGACGGTCATCGCCGGCCGCAGCGGCACGTCTGCGATGTGGCGGGCCGCGCCCGTCGGCGATGCGCCGTACAGGATCGTGCCGGGCCGCACCCAGTCGCGATGCGCGCGCGGATGCCACAGCACGGCCGCCGAGTTCGACAGCGTGCGCTCGCCGGGCAGGCCATCAGTCGCCGCGTCGAACGCGCGCATCTGCCAGTCGATCTCGCCTTCGTCGGCGTTCGCGAAGTGCATCATCAGCGCGATGTCGCCGATCGACGGCGCGGCGGCCGCGCGCGCCCACGCGGCGCGGAACGCGTCCGGCCGATAGCCGAGCCGGTTCATCCCCGAGTTCATCTTCAGCTGAATGTCGATCGGCCGCATCGTCTTCGCGGACGTCAGCAGCCTCAATGGCTCGTCGCCGTGCACGGCGACCGTCAGCCGATGGTGGTCGGCGATCTCGACGTCCGCCGCCTCGAAAATCCCTTCGAGCAGCAGGATCGGCTTCGTCCAGCCGAGCTCGCGCACGCGCACCGCTTCGTCGAGGTCGAGGAGCGCGATGCCGTCCGCGTTCGCGAGCGCCGGATAGATGCGCTCGATGCCGTGACCGTAGGCATTCGCCTTGACGACCGACCAGACGCGCGAGCGCGGCGCTTTTTGCCGGACGATTGCAAGATTGTGCGCGACGGCGTCGGGATGAATGCGGGCGACGATGGGGCGGGGCATGAATCTCTCTGCGAAGTGAAGGAAGGCGGTCCGCGCTTCGCTGCGGTTCGCCGCGATGGTCGATCGAGGGTGCGCGTTCGGTGTATATCCACCGTACGAAACGTCACTGCCAGTGTCGGCCGCTATAGTATTTGCAGATCGATGGTTTTATTTAATGTATTTGTCGTATTTTCAGTAAAAACTTGCGGATGTGGCGCACACGCGATGCGCGGCGGCGCTCGTGAACGGTTCGTTGCGCGCGACGGGGCGGAAGGGAACCTCGGCGTGCGCGGCGGTCTATGCGGAAAGGGCGATGCGCATCGGCCATCGATCGACTGTCGCCGCGCACGCAGGAACGAAATCTGCGAACACGAGTGTCAGCGCGAACCGCGCGCATCGCCGTCCGATCTCCGTACGAGGTGCAATTAACGGCGTTCGCAACGGTGATTGTTCGTTCGCTTCAACTTCAGAATTCACGGTTCGTGTGTCGCCCGCCGCGCCCGAGCGGCGTAGGATGTCGCCGAAGTTCGACGTGTTTCGCAACCGGAGGTGCTTTCATGACCCAGTCAAGCCATACCGTCAAGATTCCTGGCCCGGACCATCCGATCACGATCGAAGCAACGGGCGAGCGTGTCGTCGTCGACGCGGGCGGCCACGCGCTCGCCGATACGCGCGACGCGCTCACGCTGCGCGAGGCGTCGTATCCGCCCGTGCAGTACGTGCCGCGCAAGGACGTCGACATGTCGCGGCTCGAACGCACGACGCACACAAGCCATTGCCCGTACAAGGGCGACGCGTCGTATTACAGCATCAAGGGCGCCGGCGAGCGCGGCGTCAATGCGGTTTGGTCGTATGAAACGCCGCATGACGCGATGAAGCAGATCGCCGGCCATCTCGCGTTCTATCCCGATCGCATCGACTCGATCACGATCGGCTGACACCGACGCCATTCATCCACACAAACGGGGCGAGCCGCGAAAACGGTGCTTGTCGCGCGCGGCGTCGCGATTCAGGTCGCGACGCCGCGCGCGTGTCCTATTCTTTGTTGCATGGGTTCGCAGGCGAGGCGTGACGCGCGAGCGAACCATCCAGTCGGGACGGTGCAGATGACGAAGAACGAAGAATCGACGCGCAGTCTCGCGTCGGACCTCGCGCGCGGCTTCACGGACGTGCGCAGTTACAGCGTCGAACTCGCGAGGCCGCTGTCCGCGGAGGATCAGGCGTTGCAGTCGATGCCGGACGCGAGTCCGACGAAGTGGCATCTCGCGCATACGACATGGTTCTTCGAAACCGTGATCCTCGCGCGGCATGCGCGCGGCTACAAGCTGTTCGATTCGCGCTATCCGTATCTCTTCAATTCGTATTACGAAGCGCTCGGCCCGCGTCATGCGCGGCCGCAGCGCGGGATGCTGTCGCGCCCGTCGCTCGACGACGTGCATCGCTATCGACGCCACGTCGACGACGCGCTGCTCGATCTGCTGCGCACGGCCGATCTTTCTTCGCTGGTCGCGATGGAGCCGGAGATCACGCTCGGCCTGCATCACGAACAGCAGCATCAGGAGCTGCTCCTCACTGACATTCTGCATGCGTTCTCGCTGAATCCGCTGCTGCCCGCCTATCGGAGCGACGCGACGCCGGCCGACGACGCGCCGCGCGCGAACGGCGTCGCGCGCTGGTTGCCGCAGCAGGGCGGCATCGTCGAGATCGGTCACGACGGCCGCGGCTTTTCGTTCGACAACGAGCGGCCGCGTCATCGAACGATCCTGCCGCCGTACGAGATCGCCGACCGGCTCGTGACGAACGGCGAATACGCGGCGTTCATCGACGACGGCGGCTATTCGCATCCGGAGTGCTGGCTGTCCGACGGCTGGGCGATGGTCCAGCGCGACGGATTGAAGGCGCCGCTGTACTGGATCGCGTCCGACGGCGGCGAAGGGCTCGGCTGGCGCGAGTTCGGATTCGACGGGCTGCGGCCGCTCGTGCGCGACGCGCCCGTCTCGCACGTGAGCTTCTACGAAGCGGCCGCGTACGCGGAATGGGCGCGCGCGCGCTTGCCGACCGAAGCCGAATGGGAGGCCGCGTTCGACGCGCCGGGCATCGCTCAGATGACGGGCTGTGTGTGGCAGTGGACGCGCTCGTCGTACGACCCGTATCCGGGCTTTCGTCCGATGGCGGGCGTGGCGGCGGAATACAACGGCAAGTTCATGGTCGGGCAGCAGGTGCTGCGCGGCAGCAGCGTCGCGACGCCGCCGGGACACGCGCGCGCGACGTATCGCAACTTTTTTCCGCCGGCCGCGCGCTGGCAATTCACGGGAGTGCGTCTTGCGAGAGATATCTGAAGGGATGGAAGCCGCCGCGGGCGTGGCGATCGAAACGGCGCGCGACAGCGCGTTCGGCCGCGACCTGATCGCCGGACTGCGCCGCTCGCCGCGCAGCATCGCGCCGAAGTATTTCTACGATACGGCGGGTTCCGCGCTGTTCGATCGGATCTGCGAGCTGCCCGAATACTATCCGACGCGCACCGAGCTCGCGATCCTGAAACGTCGCGCAGCCGAGATCGCCGCGCAGATCGGCCGCGACGCGAACCTGATCGAGTTCGGCGCGGGGTCGCTGTCGAAGATCCGCGTGCTGCTCGATGCGTGCGCGGCGTCGAATCCGCCCGCGCGCTATCTTCCCGTCGACATCTCGGCCGGTCATCTCGCGCACGCGGCCGCCGCGCTGCGCGACGCGTATCCGTGGCTCGACGTGCAGCCGGTCGTCGCCGATTATCTGCAGTCCGATCAAATGTGTGCGCTCGAGCGTGTGAAGGGCAGGCGCGTCGGGTGTTTTCTCGGCTCGACGATCGGCAATTTTTCGCCCGACGAGGCTTCGGCGTTCTTGCGGCGCGCCGCTTCGTTGCTGGAGGGCGGCGGCCTTCTGATCGGCGTCGATCTCGTGAAGGACGTGTCGATCCTGCACCGCGCGTACAACGACGCGGCGGGCGTGACGGCCGCGTTCAATCTGAATCTGCTCGCGCGCGCGAATGCCGAATTGGGCGCCGATTTCGTGCTCGATGCGTGGGCGCATCGAGCGTTTTACGACGTCGAGCGTCAGCGCATCGAAATGCATCTCGTGAGCCGGCGTGCGCAGACGGTGCGCGTGGCCGGGTATGCGTTCCGGTTCGAGGCCGGCGAGACGCTGCATACGGAGAACTCGCACAAGTTCACGGTCGACGGGTTTCGCGAACTGGCGCGATCGGCGGGGTTTACGCCGGGGACGGTTTGGGTCGATGACGCACGGTTGTTCAGCTTGCATTGGCTCGAGCGTCGCGGGTGAGCGGATAACCGGCCGCGTCGATGTGAGGCTGGACGAATGGGCGGCGACGGCGGCGCGCATCGTCGGATACGCGCATGCCGGCATCGTCGTGGGATGAGCCGGCTTACGCTTACTTCCAGAAGACGTAATGCGCGTAATACGGCGAGCTGCCGACTTGATGCTCGGTCGAGCACGGCGTCGCGGGCGCGGCGCCGCCCATCGTATCGAGCCGCTGCACGTAGCGCACGGATGCGAGCGAGCCGTTCGCGGTCGCGTGCGTCGAGAGGAGCAATTGAGGAATGCTGCCCGCGTTCGGACTCGGCGCGTCGGCGATTTTCTCGCCGACGATGCGGCTGCCGTCCCGTGCTTCCCACGACGGGCCGGCGCCGTGCCGGATCACGGCGACGCCGGACGCGTCGTAAAGCGTGGCTTCGGGGTGCTGGAACACCCATGCGATGCGGCGGTTGCCGTCGTATTCGCAGGAATAGATTTGAAGGCCGGTGGCGGTCGTGACGAATGCTCGTTCGGCATCCTTGGGAATCAGGTTCGACGGAGGCGAGGCCGCGTCGGCGGCGACCGCGCTCGCCCATGCAGCAAGCGCGGTCGCAAACCGTAGCCGTAGCGTGACGCACCGCCGGTTTCGTCTTTGAGCGAGGCCCGTCGTGGACAGGAGGGGATGGCGATCGGATTGGGCGCTTTCGTGCACGATGACGATCCTCGTCGGAATAGGTCGGTCGAATGAAGCATAGCGGACGTCTCGTGGCATGCAAGGCGCGCACTGCGGCGCATGTCGCAACATCGGCCCGTGTGGATATTCGAAACCGTCGCGCGCCGCACGTCGCGAATGCCCGGTTGCATGCTGGATGGACAGTCAACGTGTGGAATCGACATGGCGTTGTCGCCCGGCCAGTTCATCGATCGGCACGCTGTCACGTGTGCTCGGGACCATGGCCGGCAAGCGCATGGCGTGCCCCTCGTCGGCAAGCGGCGGCGTGAATGCGCTCATCGCCTACACTTGATCATGGTATTCAGTTCCGACCAAACGCCGCATTCGGCGAAGCATTGCATTGAACCCGGGATGCAACTCGGGCAATCGATCGGTGGCCGGCCCAGGCTGCGTCGCCGGCGACGACGCAACGGCGCGTGAACCGCATCACCGACGGCGCATCGGCGGAACAATTCAGCGGGGCGAGCCATGACCGTGAGCCAGCCAGCACGAATGGAATTGCCGGGACAAGTCGTGCTCGTATTTCAGGGCGGCGGTGCATTGGGCGCCTACCAACTCGGCGTCTATCAGGCGCTGGATGAATCCCGAATACGGCCGGATTGGGTGGTCGGTACTTCCATCGGTGCGATCAACGCAGCGTTGATCGTCGGGAATCCGCCGGAGCGCCGCTATCGACGCTTAGCGGAGTTCTGGAATCGGGTCACCGACCAGACCCGTCTGGACGTGTCCGCCGCATGGCTCGGCTGGGACAAGACGCTTGCCGAACTGATGATCATCGGCGGCGGCATAGCGGGATTCTTCCTGCCCAATCCGGCTTCCTGGCTCGGGCCGCTGGCCCGATTGGGCGTGGATCGCGCGTCGTATTACCTGGCGGCTCCGCTCCGCGAAACGCTGACCTCTCTCGTCGACTTCGACCTGCTGAACGCCGGGCATCCGCGCCTGACCGTCGGCGCGGTGAACGCCTGCACGGGCGCGATGCGCTATTTTGACTCGCGCGAGCAGCGCCTGACCGTCGAGCACGTCATGAGTTCGGGGGCGCTGCCGCCCGCTTTCCCGGCAGTGCGGATCGATGGCGAGCCCTATTGGGATGGCGGCGTCTATTCCAATACGCCGGTAGAAGTGGTGCTGGACGATAACCCTCGCAAGAGTTCGGTCATCTTCTCGGTGCAGATGTGGAATCCGGCCGGCCCCGAACCGGAAAGCCTGTGGCAGGTATCGGAACGACAAAAAGACATCCAGTACGCAAGCCGCACCGACAGTCATATCGCGCGTCAGCAGCAGATACATCGTCTGCGCCATGTGATCCGCGAACTGGTCAAGCGCTTGCCCGAAGCCGAGCGTGCGACGGCCGAGATCAGGGAACTGGCCGCCTGGGGCTGCCATACCAACATGCGTCTCATCAAGCTCGCCGCGCCTCGGCTCGACGGGGATAACCAGTTGAAGGACATCGATTTCACCCCGACGGGCATCGCTGCCCGCCAGCGTGCGGGCTATGAAGAAGCGATGCGAGCCATCGCGGCGCGTCCGTGGGAGGGGGCAATGGATCCGATGGAAGGATTGACCGTCTACAGCGCGGACTGAGCCGTATCGGGGGAAAGATGCGCTTGACGCTTTGCGGCGAAAGTACGAGGCGCGGGATCGAGCGTCGGCGTCCGGCGTCCGTCGTCCGTTGCTTGTTGCTTGTTGCCTGTTGCCTGTTTCGCTTTCGGAGCCGTTCCACACGCACGGCAGGGGCATTCAACGCCTTCTAGACGACCGGTCTAATCCCGCGCTATCATCCGCCCTCATGAACGCAGCAGCCACCACCGCCGACGTGCGGCAGCACATCCTCGACACCGCCAAGCCCATCATGCTCTGCAAGGGCTTCACGGGCGTCGGTCTGAACGAGATTCTGGCGGCGGCCGGCGTCCCGAAAGGGTCGTTCTACCATTATTTCGGGTCGAAAGAAGCATTCGGCGAGTCGATCCTCGAGTCGTACTTCGCCGACTACCTCGCGCATCTCGACGCACTGCTCGTGCGCGGCGCCGGCCCCGCGGCCCATCGGCTGATGCGCTATTGGAGCCAATGGCAGGACATGCAGGCGGGTAACGATCCCGAGGGCAAGTGCCTCGTCGTCAAGCTCGGCGCGGAGGTCTGCGATCTGTCGGAGGCGATGCGGGCGGCGCTCGATCGCGGCACGACGCAGATCGTCGCCCGGCTCGCCGCGTGCATCACGGCGGCGTTCGAGGACGGTTCGCTGAAGGTCGATCTCGATCCGCAGCAGACCGCCGCGACGCTTTACGAGCTGTGGGTCGGCGCGACGCTGATCGAAAAGATCCGGCGCAACGGCGAGCCGCTCGCGACCGCGATGGCGACCACCCGCCGCATCCTCGGCCTGCCAGGAGCGCGCTGAGCACGAACTTCAATGCGCGGCGGCGCGTACGACGAACGTCGCGCCGCCGCGTTTTTTACGATCATTTTCTAGACGACTGGTCTAATAGGGGCGCGCGGCATGCCGCATTTCGATGATCGCAATGCAGTGCGAATCCGGTTCGGCGAACGGATCGAAGCGGCAATGACGCGCACCCGCGCGGGCGACGAAAGTCTCGATGCGATGCCGCGCCCGTTCGATCATGGCATCGCCGTCGACGTGCTTGCCGGCGATGTCGCACGACGGGCAATGCATGCGACGGCGGCGCTCGATGGCCGTACGCCGCGCAGCGACGAGACGTGACGTGACGCGACGCGACGCGACGATGAAGCTGCGCGCGACGCGGATCGCCGCGCGCGCGTTCGAGCGATTCGTAGATGCATGACCGGCGGGCCCGGGCGGGCCGCGCCGCTTGATTTCAACGCTTCAAGGAGGGCATCCAAATGAAGATTCTCGTAGTCCTGACTTCGCACGACGAACTCGGCGCGACCGGCAAGAAAACCGGTTTCTGGCTCGAGGAACTGGCCGCGCCGTACTACGCGCTGAAGGACGCGGGCGCCGAGCTGACGCTCGCGTCGCCGCGCGGCGGGCTGCCGCCCGTCGATCCGAAGAGCAGCGATCCGGCGTCGCAGAGCGATGCGACCCGCCGTTTCGACAAGGACCCCGAAGCGCAGTCCGCGCTCGCGTCGACGCGCAAGCTCGCCGACGTGTCGATCGACGATTACGACGCTGTGTTCTATCCGGGCGGTCACGGTCCGCTGTGGGATCTCGCCGAGGACCGTCATTCGATCGCGCTGATCGAGCGCGCGGTCGCGACGAACAAGCCGGTCGCGGCCGTCTGTCACGCGCCTGGCGTGCAGCGACACGTGAAGGACGCGTCCGGCGCGCCGCTCGTCAAGGGCCGCAAGGTCACGGGCTTCACGAACAGCGAGGAAGCGGCCGTCGAGCTCACCGAGGTCGTGCCGTTCCTCGTCGAAGACATGCTGAAGACGAATGGCGGTGACTATTCGCGCGCGGCCGACTGGGCGCCGCACGTCGTCGTCGACGGGCGGCTCGTCACCGGGCAGAACCCGGCGTCGTCGGAGCCCGTCGCCGAAGCGCTGCTCGAGCTGCTCGAGCAGTGACGCGCCGTGCGGGCGGCCATCCGGCGCGCCGCCCGCAGCGCATGCGCCGCGTCGCGATGCCCGTGCGCCGGCGAACGACGTCGTTGCATCGCATCCCTTCGCATCGCCGAATCACCGAATCATTTCACCGACCCGCAATACGAACACCGAAGAAGGAGTAGTAGATGGCTGCATTGTTCGAACCGCTTCAGTTGAAGGACGTCAAGCTGCGCAACCGCATCGCGGTGCCGCCGATGTGTCAGTACGTCGCCGAGGACGGCGTCGCCAACGAATGGCATCACGTGCATCTCGCGGGCGTCGCGCGCGGCGGCGCGGGGCTCGTGATCGCCGAGGCGACCGCGGTATCGCCGGAAGGCCGCATCACGCCGGGCTGCACCGGCCTCTGGAACGACGAGCAGGCGGCCGCGTTCGAACGCTCGGTCGATGCGATCAAGGCGGCGGGCGCGGTGCCCGGCATCCAGCTCGCGCATGCGGGCCGCAAGGCGAGCGCGAACCGTCCGTGGGAAGGCGACGACCACATCGCCGATGGCGATCCGCGCGGCTGGCGGACGATCGCACCGTCGGCGGCGCCTTACGGCGCGCATCTGCCGAAGGTGCCGCGCGAGATGACGGCGGGCGACATCGCGCGCGTGAAGGCCGATTACGTCGCGGCCGCGAAGCGCGCGCTCGACGCGGGCTTCGAGTGGCTCGAGCTGCATTTCGCGCACGGTTATCTCGCGCAGAGCTTCTTCTCGGTGCATTCGAACCGCCGCACCGACGCGTACGGCGGCTCCGCGGAGAATCGCGGACGCTTTCTCGTCGAGACGCTCGCGGCGGTGCGCGAAGTGTGGCCCGAGCGCCTGCCGCTCACCGCGCGCTTCGGGGTGATCGAGTACGACGGTCGCGACGAGGAGACGCTCGCCGAATCGATCGAGCTCGCGAAGCGCTTCAAGCAGGAAGGGCTCGATCTGCTGAGCGTGACGGTCGGCTTCTCGACGCCCGAAGCGCGGATTCCTTGGGGCCCCGCGTTTCTCGCGCCGGTCGCCGAGCGTGTGCGCCGCGAAGCGCAACTGCCCGTCGCGTCCGCTTGGGGGATCGATACGCCGGCGCTCGCGGAGCGCGTCGTCAAGGATGGGCAGCTCGATCTCGTGATGGTCGGCCGCGCACATCTCGCCGATCCGCACTGGCCGTACCGCGCGGCGCTCGAACTCGGCGTCGACCGCGCCGCGTGGACGCTGCCCGCGCCGTACGCGCATTGGCTCGAGCGCTATCGCGCGGCTTGACGGGATCGAGCGGGGATCGGGCGCGCGCGCGTCGGGTCGAGCGGCGACGATGCGTTCGCGTCGGCCGCTGCGCCATCGTCGATTCGACGATTCGTTGCCGCACGCGTGCGACACGGCGCTCGCGCTGCCGCTCGAGCGGGCGTTCACGGCACGGCGCTTCGCATTGTGGCGGCGGGCGACGTCACGTCGTCCGCCCGTTTTCCTTGGGCGCCCGTGTGCGGCGTCGTCCGATATCGTTCGCACTCGACGCTTGCCCGCCACGATGCCGCCCTGCCCGGCATGCGGCGTTTGCATCGCGCCGCGCAGTGCCTGTTCGCGATGAAGCGAGCCGCTTCCCGCAACCGAAACGAGATCTGCCGAGCCGTGTCCCGTTGATGTCGATCAACACGCGGCCCGCATCGATCGCCGACAGTCGACGGGCGAGCAACGTGCGGCCGCGTGCCGCACGAGCGCGGACGGCGGCGCGGCATTCATGACGTGAATGTGTCGATTCGCATCGACACGCCGATCTTCGCCATGCGGTCCGGCGCGCCGCCCGCACGCCATCGAACGACCGTCGAAGGAGATCCCTATGCGTCTTCAGCACAAGCGTGGCTTGATCATCGGCATTGCAAACGAAAGCAGCATCGCGTTCGGCTGCGCGAAGGTCATGCGCGAGCAGGGCGCCGAGCTTGCGATCACTTACTTGAACGCGAAGGCCGAGCCTTACGTCCGGCCGCTCGCGGAGCGCCTGGAAAGCCGGCTCGTCGCGCCGTGCGACGTGCGCGAGCCCGGTCAGCTCGAAGACGTGTTCGCGCGCATCGAGCGTGAATGGGGGCGGCTCGACTTCGTGCTGCATTCGATCGCGTATGCGCCGAAGGAAGACCTGCATCGCCGCGTGACGGACTGCTCGCAGGCGGGCTTCGCGATGGCGATGGACGTGTCGTGCCACTCGTTCATTCGCGTCGCGCGTCTTGCCGAGCCGCTGATGGCGAGCGGCGGCTGCCTGATGACCGTCACGTTCTACGGCGCCGAACGGGTGGTCGAGGACTACAACCTGATGGGGCCGGTGAAGGCGGCGCTCGAGAGCGCGGTGCGCTACCTCGCCGCGGAGCTCGGGCCGCGGCGCATTCGCGTGCACGCGTTGTCGCCCGGGCCGCTGAAGACGCGCGCCGCGTCCGGCATCGACCGCTTCGACGCGCTGCTCGAGCGCGTCCGCGCGCGCACGCCGGGGCATCGCCTCGTCGACATCGACGACGTCGGCCACGTCGCCGCGTTTCTCGCGAGCGACGATGCGGCCGCGCTGACGGGCAACGTCGAATACGTCGACGGCGGCTATCACGTCGTCGGCTGATGCCGATGGGCGCGGCGAAGGCGCGTGACGGAGCGCGCGCGTTTGAGCGAACGGCGTACGCACGCTAAGATGGCCGTCTCAGTGCGCATCGACTCGACATCCGCCACGCCCCGAAGGACCGCCATGCCGCCCGTCACGCTCGTCGTCACCGACCGCCCCGAACCTGCGGAGATCGAATTCATCGGCGCGGGCCTGACCGCGTACAACGTCGAGCGCGCCGGCGTCAACGACGAACGTCCGCTCGCCGTGTTCGCGAAGGATCCGGACACGGGCGAGCTGCTCGGCGGCCTGACGGGCCGCACGTCGCTCGGCCTGATGTTCGTCGACCTGTTCTATCTGACCGACACGCTGCGCGGCGACGGCATCGGCCGCGAGATCCTGCGGCTTGCCGAGGAGGAAGGGCGCAGGCGCGGCTGCGGGGCGGCCGTGCTTTACACGATCAGCTTCCAGGCGCCTGCGTTCTACGAGAAGCTCGGCTGGCGACGGTTCGGCGAAGTGCCGTGCGATCCGCCCGGCACGAGCCGCGTGTTCATGACGAAAACGCTGCGCTGAAGGCGGACGCGCGCAACGGTCGGCCGCCGCACCGGCGGCGGCGCGCGAGTCCATTAAGATGGCGGTGTCGCGGCGCTTGCCGCGCTTTCTCATTGCGCCAAGAGTCCTCATGATTCAGAACGCGTCTGTCCCGCCGGAGCCGTCCGGCCGTCCGAAGGCCCAGTCGATCGCGCTCGGCGCGCTGTATGCGGCGCTCGTCGCGCTCGCGTTGTGGGTGATCCGCGATTTCATTCCCGCGATCGCATGGGCGTGCGTCGTCGCGATCGCGCTGTGGCCGGCGTTGCGCCGCATCGACGCGCATCCCGGCTTCCACGGCCGCGCGACGCTCGTCGCCGCCGCGTTGACGTCGGCGGTCGCGCTGCTCGTCGTCGTGCCCATCGCGGCCGGGCTCGTCGAGGCGGTCGATCAGAGCCGCGAGCTGCTCGACTGGCTGCATCGCGCCGAGCAGACCGGCATTCCCGCGCCCGATGCGCTCGCGCATCTGCCGTTCGGCTCGCAGCAGGCGAGCGCGTGGTGGCAGGCTTATCTCGCGAAGCCGCTGCATCCGGAAGCGGCCGTCAAGGGCGTCGACGGCGGGACCGTCGTCACGTTCGGCCGGCACTTCGGCTCGCGGATCGCGCACGCGGCGGTGCTGTTCGGCTTCATGCTCGTCACGCTGTTCGTGATCTTCCAGGCAGGCCCGCGCCTGTCGGGCGCGCTGCTCACCGGCGTGCGGCGCGCGTTCGGCGACAACGGCGCCGTGCTGCTGCAGCGGATGGCGGCGGCCGTGTACGGGACGGTGACGGGGCTCGTCGTCGTCGGCTTCGGCGAAGGCGTGCTGCTCGGCGTTGCGTACGCGTTCGCCGGCTTGCCGCACGCGGCGTTGCTCGGCCTCGTGACGGCCGTCGCCGCGATGCTGCCGTTCTGCGCGCCGCTCGTGTTCTGCGGCGCCGCATTGTGGCTTTTCGTGCAAGGGGCGGTCAGCTGGGCGATCGGGCTCGCGGCGTTCGGCTTCGTCGTTGTGTTCGTCGCCGAGCACTTCGTGCGCCCGGTGCTGATCGGCAGCTCGGCGCGGCTGCCGTTCCTGCTCGTTTTGTTCGGTATTCTCGGCGGCGCGGAGACGTTCGGGCTGCTCGGCCTTTTCATCGGCCCGGCGCTGATGACGGTGCTGACTGTGTTGTGGGCGGAGTGGGTCGATTGATGGCGCGCATCGAACGATGCGTTGTTTTTCCGATTGTTTTTAGAAAATTCAACAAAAAGAGAGCGAAACGTCGATTAGCATGCAGTTTTCCACTGCGACGGCTTCGCGCCGCACGGCTGAGCAGCATGCCATTTCAGACGACGAACCGCACCGTTCCCGTACTTGCTTTTCCGCTCGCCGCCGCGTTGCTGATGAGCGGCTGTTCGTGGTTCAGCGGCTGGTTCGACGCGTTCTCGTATGCGAGGCTGCCGCTGCCGAAGGCGGCCGAGCAGCCGGGCGCGACGCAGGTGCAGATCGTGGCGGCGGGCGGCAATCCGGCGAGCGTCAGGATGGTCCGCGACGGTGCGGGCGTCTGCTATAACTACGATCTGCGCCACGGCAACGACCATCGGCCGTACTACGTCGTGTTCGACCGGCGCGGCGTCGTCTCGCGGCACGGCTTCGCAACCTGCGCGGAAGCCGACCGCAACGGGCTGCTGCGCGGCAGCGCGCGCTCGACGCGCGACGAGCCGCGCGCGTGAGCGGCCGCTACGCGATCGCGTCGGCGCCGCCGCCGCTGCGTCGCGCGGTCCGCGCGTCGCGCAGCGCGTCGTCGATCGCGACGCCGAGCCGCCGCACGCACGCGTCGATCCGCTCGGTCGGCACCGCGCCGTAGCCGAGCACGAGGCCGTTGTACGCGGCGTGATCGGTGCCCGGCAGGCAGAAGCGCGACAGCGGCCGCACCGTGATCGAGCGGGCCATCGCCGCGCGCGCGACGTCCGCGTCGGCGACGGGCGCGTCGAGCCGCGCGGACAGATGCATGCCGCCCGCGCCGCCCGAGACCGTCAGCGCGCCGCCGAGATGGCGCGCGAGCGCGTCTTGCAGCACGTCGCGCCGCTCCTCGTAGAGCCGGCGCATCCGGCGCAGATGCCGCGTGAAATGTCCCGCCTCGATGAAATCCGCGAGCGCGAGCTGCTCGGCGAGGCGGCCGCGCGGCGTCAGCGCGCCGATCGCGCGGCGCAGCTCCGGCGCGAGCGCCGCGGACGCGACGACGAAGCCGATCCGCAGCGTCGGAAACATCGTTTTGCTGAACGTGCCGAGATAGACGACGGGCGCGTCGTCGCCGAGGCTCTGCAGCGCGGCGAGCGGCGCGCCGAAATGGCGGAACTCGCTGTCGTAGTCGTCTTCGACGATCCATGCGCCCGCCGCGCGCGCATCCGCGACGAGCGCGACGCGCCGCTCGACGCTCATCACCGCGCCGAGCGGGTACTGGTGCGACGGCGTGATGTAGACGAGCCGGGGCGGATGCGTGCGCCAGTGGTCGGCGGTCGGCGCGAGGCCGTCGGCGTCGACGGGGATCGGCACGAGCCGCAGGTCGGCCGCCTCGAACGCCGCGCGCGCGCCTGCATAGCCAGGGTTCTCGATCCAGACGGTATCGCCCGCGTCGGCGAGTGCGCGCGCGCACAGGTCGAGGCCGTGCTGCGTGCCGTCGGTGACGAACACCTGGTCCGCGTCGCAGCCGATCCCGCGCGACACGCGCAGATATTCGGCGATCGCCTGCCGCAGCCGCAGGTTGCCGCCGAGCGGCGCATGACCGAGCTGCACGGGGCCGATCCGCCGCCACGCGCGCTCGACCGCGCGTCGCCACGACGCGAGCGGAAACTGGTCGAGCGCCGGCATCCCCGGAAGGAACGGCAGCGGCGCTTGCTCGTCGTCGATGTCGGTGTCCGGCAGATCCGCGATGCGCCGCGACAGCGCGGGCCTTGCGCGAGTGGACGATGCGGACGCCCCCGTGGCGGGCAGGCCGACGCGCGCGACCATCGTGCCTTGCCGCCGTGCGACGACGAAGCCCTCGACGGCAAGCCGCTCGTACGCATAGAGCACCGTGTTGCGCGCGATCCGCAGCGTTTCGGCGAGCGCGCGCGACGACAGCAGATACGTGCCGGGCTCGAGCGTGCCGTTCAGGATCGCCGTGCGCAGGCACGCATAGAGCCGATGTTGCTGCGACGCGCGCGCGAGCGCATCGTGCGCGTTGTCCCGCTCGAAATTCGACAGCAATACGCCGTAGTCCATCGTGGCTCCAAAAACCAGTAATCACATGGATCTATTCATGGTGCCACAGATTTTTTATCGTCGAGTCCGTTGAAACGAACATGCCCATGCAGGAGCCACGCCGATGACCTCGACCGCAGCCGATTCTTCGCCCACCGCACCGACCGCGCGCACCCGCTTGCGCCGCGTCGCCTATCGCGGCCACTACGACCGCGCGACCCTCGAAGCGATTCTCGACGCCGCCTACGTGTGCCACGTCGCGTTCGCCGACGAGTCGGGCGTGCATTGCATCCCGACCGCGTGCTGGCGCGAGGGCAATCATCTGTATATCCACGGCTCGAACGGCAGCCGGATGCTGAAGCTCGCGGCGGCGGGCGCGCAGGTGTGCGTGACGGTCACGCATCTCGACGGCCTCGTGCTCGCGCGCTCGGCGTTCAATCATTCGATGAACTATCGATCGGCGGTGATCTACGGCGAGTTCGAGGTCGTGCCCGATTCGCGCAAGGCGGCCGTGCTCGACACGTTCGTCGAGCGGATCGCGCCGGGCCGCAGCCGCGAAGCGCGGCCGGGCGACGCGAACGAGCTCGCGGCGACGACCGTGATGCGCATCGCGCTCGACGAAGCCGCGACGAAGATCCGCACGGGCGGCCCGAAAGACGACGAAGCGGATCTCGGCTTGCCGGTGTGGGCGGGCGTGCTGCCGATGCGCGACGCGCATTTCGCGCCGATCACCGACGCCGCGCCGGCCGGCGTGCCCGATTACGTGCGGCGCTGGCAGGATGCGGTGCCGCTCGGCGAGACGGAGGACGAAGAGGCGAGGCGGGTCGCGGTGCGTTGAGCGGCGGGCTGTCGACGGCGGTTTCGCGCGATGGTCTTGATGAGCGAAGCGACGCCGTGCGCATCGCGCAGGCTATCGCGCAGCGGATGGCCTGCGTCGGTTGTCGCCCGCTGTTCGCTGTTCGCTGTCCGTCGCCTGTCGCCTGTCGACCGCCGCTCAAGTCGTCTTCAGCGTCGGCTGCCGCGCGGCCGCCGCCGTCCGCACGTCGCGCGCCTGCGGCTCGGCGTCGGCCGGCCGCGCGGTGACCGAGAATCCGATCGCGTTCCATCCGTCCGCGCATGTGACGAACACGGCGCCGCCGTGCATTTCGGCGACCGCCTTCACGATCGACAGCCCCAGCCCATGGTTCTCGTCGCTGTTCGCGCGCGCTTCCTCGATCCGGTAGACCAGTTGGGCGCGAGGGATGCGCGTGCGGGTGCGGCCGGGCGCCAGTACGAATCGGCCGGGGCGATCCGCCATGCGGCGGGCGTGTCGACGGGCGGGCGACGATAGTCCGGGCCGACCGCGCAGCCGGCGAGCGCGACGGCGGTGAGCGCGAGCGGGAGGAGCGGGCGGCGTGGACGGCGTGATTGCGACTCGAGGGGCTTGGGCGGTTTGGGCGATTCAAGCGATTCAAGCGCGGAGTCTGATTTCTCCATCGTACCGTTCTTGTTCCGCGTTCCAATACAGATCAAGTTGCTGGCTCGGGATCCGTACCAATTCTGCGGATTGTTGCCCTGTAATATCGAATTCAATTTCTGAGATCTTGGTGCCACGCCTGCCAGCCACGGCCGCAAAGATTTCGACCTTATATGTTCCCATTCCATATAAAAGCGTGTCGGGTGCTCCGCGAAGATTGAAATGATGATCGCTGGCAATCCCAGTTGGTCCAACGAACAATCCACTACCGATGGTCAAGCGCCCACTGTCAGTATGTCCCCATAAATTGAATCGATAGATTTGCCCATCCTTGTGAACATGCAGAAATAGATTTTCAACTGCCATCCCCTTTGTCCCTGTCGAGTACAAGCACGTACGGATAAATAGCTTCGGCCAGTTCGGTCCCGCATCCCTTTTCAGGCAGACATAGGTTGGACGGGTCATCTTGAGTTTTCCTCGATTGAACTGAACCAACCAGAAGGTGTACGCCGAGACCACGACCGACACCCCTGAAAGCACCAGTGTGAAAATGTCTTTCAATTCCATTGTGATTGTCCTTTGTCTGAGCGAGGCAGCCGTTTGAATGTTCCAGTGGAAGTTTAGGCGAACGGCCGCATCTGACCGCTCGCAACACCCGCCCAATCACTCTCCGCTGCACGACGCAATAACAACTCAATCGCAGCGCCCAAAATCCCGGAAATCCGGGCGACGACGCATTGAATCGGCGAATCGAAAATCGAATGCGAAATAGAAACGGTTCCTGTCCGCAGACTGCCGGATACCTCGCACCACCCCCCCGATACTGCCCCGGCGTCGCCGCCATCACTTTCCAAAACGCCCGCTGAAAATGCGCCTGATCGGCGAAGCCGGCGTCGAGCGCGACGTCGGCGATCGGCCTGCCGAGCTTCAAGCGCGCGCTGCCGTATCGAATGCGCCGGTTCACGAGATACGCATGCGGTGTCATCCCGTAATGCGCGTCGAACGCGCGGACCAGATACGACGGCGACAACCCGGCCGCCGCAGATGTCGTCGAGCGACAGCGCGTGCGTATGACGCCCGTCGATGCACGGCTCGGCCGCCCTCAGGCCGCCCACCGGCCGCCCCGAGCGTCGCGGCGGCCCTTCGTCAGATCTGCTCCGTCCCGAACGCCGCGAGCCTCGGCAGATCGAGCACGTCGATCTGGTTGTACGCGATACGCAGCGCGCCGAGCCGTTCGAGATGCTGGAGCGCCTGATTGATCCGCTGCCGCGACACGCCGACCAGCATGCCGAGCTCCTCCTGCGAGATCGCGAGCGTCGCGCCGGTGTCCGGATACAGATCCGGATTGAAGAGCTGCGTGAGCGACTGCGCGACGCGCGCGTTCACGTCGAGCAGACGGCTGTTCTGGATCGACGCGATGAACTCGCCCATCCGGTTGTTCAACTGGCGGATCACGAAGCCCGTGAACGGCAGGCTGCTGTCGAGGAGCGCGTGGAACGTCGTAGCAGGCACGAACAGCACGAGCGAGCGCTGGATTGCGATCACGTCGTACTTGCGCAGCTCGCGCTTGATCACGCTGCCTTCGCCGAACCAGCCGCCCGACGGCACGCCGGAAAATGTGCAGCCGCGCCCGGATGCGTTGTAGATCGCGAGCTTCACGAGCCCGCGATGCACACCGATCCAGTATTCGGACGGCGCCTGCCGGCGCGCGACCCAGTCGCCCGCGTCGCGATGCTCGGCGTGCGACTGCGCGACGACGAGCGCCTGATGCTCGGGCGCGAGCGCGTTGAACCAGCCGCAGCGGGAGAAGAGCGCGCGGAGATCGCCGGGGCCGGTCGCGCCGGCCGTATCGGCCCGCGGCGCGTCGAGCGGCGGCGCGCGGCGAATCGCTTGAACGTCGTCTTGCATCACACAGGGTTTGCGAGGATAGGGAATACGCGGGATCGTCGCGGGCGCGTCTGTCGCTTGGGTGACAGACGGCTCACAATGGCCGCGAGTAGGCTTGTGCAATTGAACCACACACCAACGATATCGAGGCGCGAGCCTTGCAGGAGACGACATCATGACGCAGAGGTTCGAGGAGGGACTCGGCAGGCGCGACGCCAATTACGTGCCGCTCACGCCGATCGATTTCATCGCGCGCGCGGCCGAGGTGTATGGTGACCGCCTCGCCGTCGTGCACGGCGACGTGCGCCGCACGTGGAGTGAGACCTATGCGCGCGCGCGGCGGCTCGCGAGCGCGCTCGAGCGCGCGGGCGTCGGGCGCGGCGACACGGTGGCCGCGCTGCTGCCGAACATCCCGCAGATGATCGAGGCGCACTTCGGCGTGCCGATGGCGGGCGCTGTCCTCAACGCGCTGAACACGCGGCTCGACATCCCGTCGATGCTGTTCATGCTGCGTCACGGCGAGGCGAAGGCGCTGATCGTCGACACCGAATTCGCGGAGTTTGCGCATCGCGCGGCGCTCGAGGTGCCGGGGCTCACGATCGTCAGTGTCGCCGACGCGATGCCCGCCGACCCGGCGCGCTTTCACGGCGCGACCGATTACGAAGCGTTTCTCGCCGGCGGCGATCCGGGATACGCATGGGCGCTGCCGTCCGACGAATGGGATGCGATCGCGCTGAACTACACGTCGGGGACGACGGGCGATCCGAAGGGCGTCGTCTACCACCATCGCGGCGCGTATCTGGCCGCGATCAGCAACATCCTCGAATGGGACATGCCGAAGCACGCGGTCTACCTGTGGACGCTGCCGATGTTCCACTGCAACGGCTGGTGCTTTCCGTGGGCGGTCGCGGCGCGCGCGGGCGTGAACGTGTGCCTGCGCAAGTTCGACGCGAAGCGCGTGCTCGACCTGATCCGCCGCGAGCGCGTCACGCACTACAGCGGCGCGCCGATCGTGCAGAGCGCGATCGCGAACGCGCCGGCCGAATGGCGCGCGGGGATCGCGCACGAGGTGCATGCGTTCGTCGCGGGCGCGGCGCCCGCGCCCGCGGTGATCGCGAAAATGAAGGAGATCGGCTTCGACCTCACGCACGTCTACGGGCTCACCGAAGTGTACGGACCCGCGACCGTCTGCGCGAAGCAGTCGCACTGGGATGCGCTGCCCGACGACGAAATCGCGCAGCTCAACGCGCGGCAGGGCGTGCGCTACCATCTGCAGGCGGGCGCGACGGTGCTCGATCCCGACACGATGATGCCGGTGCCCGCAGACGGCGAGACGATCGGCGAGATCATGTTCCGCGGCAACATCTGCATGAAGGGGTACCTGAAGAACCCGCATGCGACCGACGAGGCGTTCGCGGGTGGCTGGTTTCACACGGGCGATCTGGGCGTGCTGACGCCCGACGGCTACATTCGTATCAAGGATCGCCGCAAAGACATCATCATCTCGGGCGGCGAGAACATCTCGAGCATCGAGGTCGAGGATGCGCTGTACCGGCATCCGGCCGTCGCGGTCGCGGCGGTCGTCGCGCTGCCGGATCCGAAGTGGGGCGAGGTGCCGTGCGCGTTCGTCGAGCTACGCGACGGCATGACGGCGACCGAGGAGGAAATCATCGCGCACTGCCGGCTGCTGCTCGCCGCGTACAAGATTCCGAAGATGGTGCGGTTCGGCGAACTGCCGAAGACGTCGACCGGGAAGATCCAGAAATTCCAGTTGCGCGCGCAGGTCGGGTCGAGTTCCGCGATCGATCTGGCGGGAGAGGCGGGGAAAAAGGGCTGAGCGGCGCGGGGGCGGCCGGACAGTATCGATCGTTCGGCGTTCCGCAACCCGGCAGCGTGGTGTGTGGCGCGTGGCGTGTGGCGGCGTTCGCGTTCGCCACGCGGGCGGATCGTCGTCGGACACGCGAGTTCGACGGACGTGGCGCGCTGGCGGACCTGACGGTCTCGTCGGGCGCCGGGTCGGCGCGGCGGCGCTGGGTGCCGGCGGTTCCGTCGCGCGCGCTGTGCGCGGGCTGCCTCGACCGATCCTCGGTCAGTCGTTCAGTGATTCCCCCGTCGTCGTCGCTGCCGATCGATCGTCGCGGGCCGTTGCCCGACGCCCTCGCGCTACCCGACGTTCATCGGCAACAACACCATCTGCCGCCCTTGCTGATGCAGCCGCGCCTGCAGTTCGACGGGCGTCTGGTTGTGCAGCCACGCGGTCAGGAAATTCACGCGCCTGAAGATCAGCTTGCTCGCGAAGCAGACGCTGTTCGGAAACGCGTCCATCGTTTCCTCGGCGAGCCGCATGAATTCCACGATCGGATGCGTGCCGAACGCGATCCGGTAGTCGGCCGCGATGCCGTGGCGGCGGCAGTGCGCGACGTAGTAGTCGAGCGACGACGTGATCGTGCGCCGCAGCCGCTCGAGATGCTCTTCGCCGTCGTAGCTCTTCGCGTCGACTTCGCCGACCGCGAGAAAAATCACGTTGCGGAAGTGCCCGGGGAACAGCCGGTTCACCCACAAGAGCGCATGCATGCTCGCGCCGCGATGCTTGCCGACGAGCAGCACCGCGGTCGGCTGCGCCGGATCGGGTTTGCCGGGCGCCGTGGCGTCGTCGACGGCGGGCGGCGCGCCGCCGAACAGCGCATCTTCCTTCGCGAGTTGCGCGCGCGTATCCGAATAGTGTCGCTTGATCAGCAGGCACGCGGCGATCACCGCGCTCGTCACGAGCACCGTCAGCCAGCCGCCCGCCGTGAATTTCTCGACGAGCGTGATCACGAGCACGACGCTCGTCACCGACAGCCCGAGCGCCGACAGCGCGAAATGCTTGAGCCAGCCGGCGTCGCCGCGGCGGCGTCGCCACCAGTACGTGCAGAGGCCGAGCAGCGACATGCTGAACGTCAGGAACACGTTGATGCTGTACAGCACGACGAGGACGTCGACGTTGCCGTGCGTCCACCAGAGGATCAGCAGGCTCGCGACGCCCATCACGACGATTCCGTTCTGGCGGACGAGCCGCGTCGACAGATCGCGAAAGTGGCGCGGCACCCACGAATCGGACGCCATGTTCGACAGCACGGCCGGGCCGTCGAGAAAACCGGTCTGCGCGCCGACGAGCAGGAGCCCCGCCTCGAACGCGAGCACGGCCGCGAGGAGCGCATGCCGCGTGAACGACGAGCCGAGCCCGAGATGGTCGATCACGTTGCCGAACACGACAGCGTTGAGCGTCTGCCCTTCGACGGGCTTCGCATGCCACAGCATGTAGAGCAGGATGATGCCGCCCGCAGTGAACGCGAGCGACGTCGCCATGTAGAACATCGTCACCTTGCCGCTCGGCACGCGCGGCTCGGCGAGCATGTTGACGTTGTTCGACACTGCTTCGAGGCCCGTGTAAGTGCCGCCGCCGAGCGAGAACGCGCGCATCAGCAGCGCGATCATCACGATCGGGCCGAGCGTGTGCGACATCCCGTGCGCTTCGCCCAGCGCGTCGGGCACGACGGCGGCGAGGTGGCCGCCGTGCACCGCGACGCCGTAGACGATGAGGCCGAAGTGCAGCACGACGAAGCCGACGAAGATCGGCAGCAGTACCATGATCGATTCCTTCATCCCGCGGAAGTTGAGGCCCGTCATCAGCACGATCAGCGTGAGCTCGGTCGTGAGCTTGAACGCTTGCGCGCCGACGGGCAGCAGGCTGAAGAACGCATCGACGCCGCTCGCGAGCGACGTCGCGACGGTCAGCACATAGTCGACGAGGAGCGCCGCGCCCGATACGAGCCCGGGCGTCGGACCGAGCAGCGCGGTCGCGACGCGGTAGCCGCCGCCGCCCGTCGGGAACAGCTCGATGACCTGGTTGTAGCCGAGCGCGATGATGAACACGGTCGCGGCGGTCGCGAGCGCGAGGAAGAGGGCGAGCGGCGTGTGCTGGCCGAGCGCGAGGAACGCTTCCTCCGGACCGTAGCACGACGACGACAGCCCGTCGGCGCCGAGCCCGACCCACGCGAGGATCGGCGTCACCGCGATCGCATGCCGGGTGCGCGGATCGAGCGGATCGAGCGGCTTGCCGAACAGGAACTGCCACATCTTGTCGAGCGCGGTCATCGATTCCCTCCGGAGCGAGCGCGGCGGGCCTGCATTCATGCCGCGAGCACAAGGTAAGGGAGCCGCGCGCCGTTTGTCAGTCGGCGTTATCCATGAGGCGGAAGCGTAAGCTTTCGGATGCCTGACGATGCGTCCGAAAGCTCACGAAGGCGTACGCGCTAGTGCGCGCCGGCGTACGCGCGCGCTTCGTGCGTCTGCTGCGCGCCTTCATCCGTCGCGAGCCTGAACACGCTGACCGCGTGCGCGAGCTGCGCGGCCTCGTCGCGCAGCGCGGCGGCTGCGCGCTCGGCGTCCGCGATCAGCGTCGCGTTCTGCTGCGTCGCCGCGCCGATCTGCGTAACCGCGAGATTCACCTGCTCGATCCCGCTCGACTGCTCGCGCGATGCCGCGCTGATTTCGGCGATGATCGCGCGCACCTGATCGACGCGCGCGACGATGTCCTGCATCGCCGCGCGCGCGTCCTCGGCGATCCGGAAGCCGTGCTCGACCGTCGACGCCGATTCGCCGACGAGCGCGTCGATCTCCTTCGCCGCCGACGCGCTGCGCTGCGCGAGTGCGCGCACCTCGGACGCGACGACCGCGAAGCCCTTGCCGTGCTCGCCCGCGCGCGCCGCCTCGACGGCCGCGTTCAGCGCGAGGATGTTGGTCTGGAACGCGATGCCTTCGATCACGCCGGTGATTTCCGCGATCTTGCGCGCGACGCCCTGGATGTCGCCCATCGTCGCGACGACGCGCTGCACGGCCGCGCCGCCTGTCGTCGCGGCGGACGACGCGCCCGTCGCGAGCGCGTTCGCCTGCGCCGCGTGGTCGGCGTTCTGCTGAACGGCCGCCGTGATCTGCTCCATGCTCGCGGCGGTCTGCTCGACGCTGCTCGCCTGCGTCGCGATCCGCGCGGCCATGTCGCTGCTGCCGGCCGCGATCGTCACGGTGCCGTGCGCGATGTCGGCCGCGCCGCGCCGCACCTGCGCGACGATCCGCGCGAGGCCGTCGCCGATGCCGTCGACCGCGCGCACGAGCCGGCCGATCTCGTCGCCGCGGCCGTTTGCATGCGGCGCGTCTGCGCCGTCGTGCGCGCCGTGCGCGGCGATCCGCGCGCTCAGGTCGCCCGCCGCGAAGCGCTCGGACGCATGCGCGGCCGCATCGAGCGGCTTGCTGACGACGCGCTTGACGACCGCGACGAAGAGGGCCGCGAACGCGAGCACGAACACGCAGCCGATCGCGGCGAAGCGGTTGCGGGTCGCGCGCATGTCGGCCATCACTTCGTCGTCGATCGCGATGCCGCCGACGAGCCATTGCCACTGCGGGATCGTGACGAACGACACGAACTTCGCGCGCGGCGCATCGTCGCCTGCGGCGCTGTCGGCCGACGTGAACGACAGTCGGCCTTCCTTCGCGGCGAGCATCTGTGCGTACGGCGCGGCCGCGTCGTCGGCGCGCTGGCCGGCGCGTTCCGGATGGACGATCAGATTGCCGCGGGTCGGGCCGCTCGACGCGTCGAGCACGAAGTAATAGCCGTGCTCGCCGATCTTCAGCTGGCGGATGCCGTTCTCGACGAGCCGCATCTCCGCGCCGACGTCGATCCCGACGAAGAGCGCGCCGACGATCGCGCCGCTCGCGTCCGCGACTGGCTTGTATTGGGTGATGTAACGTTTGCCGAACAGCGTCGCGAGACCGGTGTAAGTCCGGCCAGCCATCAGCGGCGCGTACGCGGGGCCCTTGCGGTCTAGCAGCGTGCCGATCGCGCGGCTGCCGTCCTGCTTTTTCAGCGACGTCGTCACGCGGACGAAATCGTCGCCGGTGCGCGCGAAGATCGTCGCGATCGCGCCGCTCTTCTGCAGGAACTGGTCGGGGATCGAGAAATCGAGGTTCAGCGTCTGGCCGCCGGCGGTGAGCGCGGGCGTCGCGACGCCCGCGATGTCGATCGTCCGTGCGGGATCGAGCGCGTAGCTCGCCGGCAGGAAGCTGGCGAAGAGCGTCATCGCGCGGCTCGCCTCGGCGGTCAGCGCCTCGTCGAAGAGCGCGATCATCGCGGCGATCGAGCGGTCTTTTTCGTCGATTCGCGCGTGAACCTGGTCGGCGACCTGGCCGCCGGCGGCGTGGGTCAGCGCCCAGACGAACGCGGCGAAGAGGAGGGCGAAGAGTGCGCTGGACAGCGCCGCGAGGCGTGCGCCGACGCTCGCGCGCCGGAAGAAGGGCACGTTCATGATGACTCCGGAGTGCGTGAACTGGGGCGTTGGCGGAACGCACGCGTCACCGCTCTCTGATGGCGTGGTTGTCGGCAGGCGGAGGAGATTCTTTAGGATTTTGTAAGGGGGGCGGGGCTGACGAGGGTGAGACAGGCGCGCTGCGTGCGGTCCGGCCGCTTCGGCGCGCATTCGTCGCGTGCCCGGCGGGGGGCGCGTTTCCGCCGCGCAAGTCTGCGTCGGCGGCGGTTCTTGTCGTTTGGCCGGATTGGATGCGCGCCGGCGTCGAGCTCGAGATCGAATCGGACGTTCGCGGTTGTTTGCGGTTGTTCGTGATTGTTCGCGGATGATGGCGCAACGGCTTCCGGCGATATCCGGTCCGGGAGACTTGACGCGGGCCGGAATCGTGTGTCGGCGATCGAGCGTCGTTCGTCTTGTCTTTATGGCGCCGCCGACTTCCGGATGGTCGCCTGGCTCGGCAACGGTTTTTCGAACGGCGAGGGCTTTCTTTGCTTCGCCGGCCCGAAATGCGGTTTGGCAACGGATGCCGCGCCGCTCGCGGCAGCGAACGGCCGATTTCGCGCGAAGCCGGCGTCGGCGCCTGAAGCGCGCGCGAAGTTCGCCGCCCGCATCGGCCGCGGGCAACAGCATCGCGACTCGCCGCTCGCACGCCGCGTACGGTACGCGATACCACCGAATCTCGCCGCACTGTCACGTCGCCCGCCGTCTGCGGCTACGGTTGCATCTGCGGCTACGGTTGCATCTGCGGTTGCGGTTGCGGTTGTGATTGCGGCTGTGATTGCGGTTGTGGTCGCGACTGCATCTGCTGCTGTGGCCGCATCTGCGACTGCGTTTGCGACTGCGACTGCGACTGCGCCGCCACCGCGCCGGTCGATTCGATCCAGCCCCCGCCCAGCGCCTTGTATAGCGTCACGCGGCTCGTCAGGCCCGCGAGCTTGTAGGTCACGAGCGACTGCTGCGCGCCAAAGAGCTGGCGCTGCGCATCGAACACGCCGAAGTAATCGTCGATGCCGTTGCGGAACCGCATTTCGGCGAGGCGCTTGGTCTCGCTCAAATCGCGGATCATCGTCTCCTGCGCTTTCGCTTCCCGCTCGTAGGTGCCGCGCGCGGTCATGCTGTCGGAGACTTCGCGGAACGCGCTCTGGATCGTGCGCTCGTAATTGGCGACGTTGATGTCGCGGCGCACCGTCGCCAGATCGAGGTTCGCCCGGTTGCTGCCCGCGTTGAAGATCGGCAGGGTCAGTTGCGGGGCGAACAGCCAGGCCACGCCGCCGGAGAACAGCCCGGCCAGGCTCGCGCTTGCGACGCCCAGCGCGCCCGTGAGCGAGATTCTCGGGAAGAACGCCGCGCGCGCCGCGCCGATGTTCGCATTCGCGGCGATGAGCTGGTGCTCGGCGGCCATGACGTCGGGGCGGCGCTCGAGCAGCGTCGACGGCAGGCCGGCCGGAAACTCCGCCAGCAGCGTCTGGTTGTCGAGCGGCGCCGCACTCGACACCCCGCTCGGCAACGGTCCGCCGGTCAGCAGGGTCAGCGCGTTCTCGTCCTGCGCGAGCTGCCGCGTGAATTGCTCGACGGCGACCTGCGCCGTTTGCACCTGGGTATCGGCGCGGTGTTCGTCGAGCTGCGCCATCGCGCCCGCCTGCTTGCCGCGATGGATCATCTCGGCCGCATCCTGCTGGCTCTTGAGCGTGTCCTGCGCGAGCTTGAGCAGCGCGCGGTCGGCCAGCAAGGTCAGATAGGTGTTCGCCACTTCGGCCACCAGACTGATGTGGACGCTTCGCCGCGCCTCCTCCGTCGCCAGGTATTGCTCCTGCGCGGCATGGCTCAGGCTGCGCACGCGGCCGAATACGTCGATCTCGAAACTGGTGAGGCCGACGCTCGCGGCATACGTGTTGATCAGCGTGGACTGCCCCGGCGCGCGCAACGCGGGGCTCAGGCGCTGACTGGTGAGCCCGACGTTGGCGTCGATCGCGGGAAACTGGGCGGCGCGCTGGATCCGATACAGCGCGCGCGCTTCGTCGATGTTGAGCGTCGCGATGCGCAGGTCGCGGTTATGGGCGAGCGCCTGCGCGATCAACTGCTGCAATTGGGCGTCGACGAAGAAATTCCGCCAGCCGAGATCGGGCGCCGCCGGGCCGCTCTGAGTCGCCGCCGGGCCGCCCGGTGCGGAATAGGCCGGGCCGCTCGGATACGCGGACGGGATGGGCGCATCGGGCCGCCTGTAGGTGGGCTCCATCGAGCAGGCGGCTATTCCGAGCGCGAGCACGATGGGCAGCACGCGCAACGGAGGCGAGGGAAACGGAGGGCTTCGCATGGTCGGCGGTTCCAGGACGAGAAGACGGTTGGGCGGGACGGCGACGGCCGGGCTCAGCCCGACAGCGCGCGCTGCATCAGGCGCGAGAGGGCGAGCCGGGGCTGGCCCTGCGCGGCAACGTTGTGCGGCGGATCGCCGAACAGCATGCGGATCAGGCTGTGCCGCGCCGCGATGTCCGCATGGAGCGCGACGCCGACGAGCGAGCCCTGGCGGCGCGCGATGCGGCACGGTACCCAGCCGGTCTGCTCGAGCCACAGCGCGCCTTCGCTGCCTACGGGCAAGGACGACGCGAGCGGGGTCGTCACGGCCGCGCCGTTGCACGACAGATCGCGCGTGGTGACGGAATATTCCCGTTCGCCCAAGCGCAGCAGCGCGCGCACGCGATACGGGAAGCGCTCCTCCTTGCGCGGTCGCGGCAATTCCACGCACACCAGCAGCGACGTGAGGTAGAGCGCGAGCGCAATGCTGGTCCACACCGAGTTGAACACCAGTCCCGGCGACGCCGGATCGACCAGCAACGCGCGCCCCAGCCCGAGCGCCGACAGCCCGATCAGGCTCGCATAGAGCGCTACGAACTTGCCGTGGATGATGAGCTTCGAGCGGTCCAGTCCTTTGTTCGTCACCTTGAAGGGCCGCCCGAACGGCCGGACGATCGCGCTTGCGAGCGACGCGCTGACCGCCAGCGCACAGACGATCTGCGTGACCTCGGTGAAGATCGGCAGCGCGCGCCGTCCGGTGATCCACATGCTGTAGCCCCAGTAGCCGATCAGCGCGGGCAGGCCGTAGGCGAGGAACTGCATCGGCTCGCCGTACAGCGTGGGGACGTCGAAGTACCAGTACAGCGGCGGCCCGATGAGCAGCATCAGCGTGAAGGGGCGGCTCAGCCAGTGCAGCATCCCGTGCACGTAGTGCAGCCGCTCGGTGAACGTGTAGCCGCGACCGAGCAACGGGCCGTCCCGCGTGAGGGCGACCTGGATCGTGCCGAGTCCCCAGCGGCTGCGCTGGCTGATGTACTCCGGCAGCCCTTCGGCAGATAGCCCGACCGAAAGCCGCTCGTTGAGCCAGCGCGTCACATAGCCGTGCGGCATCAGCCGATAGGTCAGGTGGATGTCTTCGGTGACCGTGCCGGTGGGGAAGCCGCCGATCAGCTCGACCAGATCGCGCCGCACGACGAACGAGGTGCCGATGCAGAATGCCGTGCCCCACGCATCCTTGGCGGGCTGCATGACGTCGAAGAACGCGCGCTGCTCGTCGACCCAGCATTCGGTCGAGCGCAGGTTGTACTGCACGGGATCGGCGTTGTAGTAGAACTGCGGCGTTTGCACGACGCCGACTGTCGGATTGGAGAAGAGGCCGATCGTGCGCAGCAGGATCTTCCGGTGAGGCGCGAAATCGGCGTCGAGCACCATGATGTAGGGTGCGCCGCCGTCTTCGCTCTGCGCGCTCCGGCGCAGCCCGTTGTTGAGATTGCCGGCCTTCGCGTGCGTGTTGTCCGCGCGCGTGACGTAATGCGCGCCCACCTGCTCGCAGAATGCCTTGAGCCAGTCGCGGCGCGTGTCGTCCAGCACCCAGACGCGGAAGTCCGGATAGTCGATCGCGAACGCCGCGACGATGGTCTTCTCCAGGATGTCCAGCCCTTCGTTGTACGTGGCGATGAAGATGTCGACGCGCGGCACCTTCGCGGCGCGCCGCAGCGCGGCTTCGCCGGCATCGGCGTCGGGCGTGTGGTTGGTGGCGCGGGAGAGCACGACGACGGAGATGAGCGTGTAGGCGAGCGCCGTGCACTCGAAGCCGAAGAAGACGTGCGACCACACGCTCGGGAAGTCCATGCGAGGCTCGGGCAGCGTCTGGGTCGCGCGCCAGATCAGATAGACGATCAGCAGCACGACGGTGATGCCGCCGAACAGGATGCGATCGACGGCGCGCTCACGCTTGCCGAGCAGCGTCAGCAGCAGCACGACCAGCAGCACGCCGCCGTTGATGTCGAGCAATGACTGGTTTTCGAGAAAGAGATCGAACATCGTCACTCCTGAGTATTCCGGGCATTGGGGGCGGCGGTGCGTGGGCCTGGGCAGCCGGCGGGCAGGCAGCCGCCGGGGCGAAACGGGTTCCAGCCCGCCGCTGCGAGCACGGCCCACGCGGTGGCGCCCAGGTGCGGGAGATGGAAGTAATAGAAGTCCTCGGTGGTCGACGTCGGGCCGATCGACAGGCCGGTGCGGATGCGTGGCTCGGGCGTCGCATAGAGCAGGCCGGAAGGCGCGCGCTGCGCGAGCAGCAGCGCCCACAGCGGCCGCGCCTTGTCGTCGTCGCCGACCGCTTGCAGCGTGAGCGCCGCCTGGCCGGTGCCTTCCGTCCATAGGCCGTCCGGATGGGCGTTGAAGCCGTAGCCGCCGTCGATGCGGTGCGCTCGCTCGACCCAGGCGAGGCTGCGGCGCCAGTCGGCCGGCGCGTCCGGTATCGCGAGCAGCGGCCATAGCGACGCGTCGAGCGCCGACGGACCGATGTTGGGGCTGTGGCCGTCGTCGCGCGTGCCGATCAGGAAGCGGCCTTCGCGCGCATCCCACATGGCCGCGACGAAGCCCCGCGAACGCTCCGCGGCGGCGCGCCAGCGGGCTTCGCCCGTGCGCTCCGCGAGCCAATGAAAGACTGCGTACGCATCGACGTTGTGCTCGGTGGATTTCCACCCCTGGCGGATCGGGCGAGGTTCGTGCCCGAACTCGCCGCCGACATAGCCGGCCGGCGCGGTGGCATCGAGCCGGCCCGGATCGACCCAGCTCATCAGCGCGGCGGCGCCGTCGAGATAGCGCTCGTCGTGCGTCGCTTCGTGCACGGCGAGCAGCGACAACGCGGCCCAGGCGACGTTGCCGGTGGCGGTGCCGGCCTGATACGCATCCTCGAACCACCGTTTGCTCGGTGCGTCCCACCAGCCGGGCAGCGGCGCCGCGCCGGTCGGCAGCGCGCCGGCCCGGTAAGCGTTGCGCACGCGCGTGTCGTGGTAATGGCGATCCTGCCTGCTGGCTTGCAGTATCGCGTCGGCAATGCGGCGCGCCTCGTCGGGGCGGCCACAGGCCACCAGCGCGACGCTGGCGAGTGCGTTGTCGTAGACGAACGCCGCCTGCGTCAGTGCCGGCGCCAGCGCCGCGCCGCCGGGCGCTGGCTCGTAGCTGCCGAGAAAGACGGGTCCCGAGCCGGGCACGGCCGCGACGCGCTCGGTCAGCGTCTTGCATCCGGCGGCCAGCAGTTCGGCGCGCTGCGGCGGGCGCTCCGCGCCGTGGGCGTGGCAGGGGGCGAGCATGACGGGCGCCATCGGCAACATCGCCAGCCATGCCACTTTGCGCAAGCAGTGCATGATGTGAAGTTTCATCGGCACTTGTCCGCACGCGCTCAGGCGAGCGACTTGATGTTTTCCGGCCAGTGGCGGCCGCGATCGACGGTCGCCTTCAAGTCGTTCAGCCAGCGCCGGCCGGTCGGCTTGAACTCGTCGAGCCAGCGCCGGCCGCGGTCGACGGTCGACTTGAAGCCGTCCAGCCAGTTCGGGTCGAGGTGGCCCAGATCGGAGACGTTGCTGACGAGCCAGCTCTGGTCGAGGCTCACTTTGGCCCAGTGGCCCATTGCGCAGCGCTCCGTCGGATCGCCGCTCGCGCCGTGAGGCAGCGACGCGAGCGGCCGGTTCAGCTTGGCGATCACGTAGATCTCGTTCTTCTCGATGGGCGGGAAGGGCACGAAATAGCGCGCCTGCTCGCCTTCGGACGCGCGCGGCAGCACCTCGGACACCGAAGCGGGCAGCAGGAACGGCACGCCGTCCATGCGCACGTTCAGATGCGTGCCGGGCAGCAGGTCGTCGCTCAGGCTGCGCGGGAACACCGCCACCACGCGCGATTGCGCGCAATTGCTCACGCGGATCAAGGTCGCGCCGGCGGCCACGCGGGTGCCGGGCGGCGCGAGCACGTCCTCCACCACGCCCGGCTCGCTCGATCGGATCTCGAGGTTGGTCAGGCGCTCGAGCCGCTCCTTCTCGGCGTCGATCAGTTTGTCCACCGATTGGCCGTAGGCGTCGAACTGCGTCATCTCGGCCTTGCGCTGCACGATGTCTGCGCTGAGCAGCCGGCTGCGCTGCGCGAGCGACGCGACCGGGCCGTCGGTAGCGGAAGCGTAGACCTTGCTCCGCGACGCGTCGCCGTTGGCGATCGCGTGTTCGAGCTCGGCGGCCGCGGCGGCCTTGGCGTTGGACAGGATCGACAACTGGTAGCGCGAGGCATTCGTGTACGCCTCGCTCACGGCGCCCGCCCACTGCATCGCCTGGTTGCGGTTGACCACGTCTTCCTGCTGGTCGACTTGCGCTTTCGCAGCCGCCAGTCGCGCCTGCAGCGCGTGGATGTCGGCCGCATGTTCCTTTTGCGACGCAGCCTGATAGCGCTGCAGATCACGCTGAGTCGCGGCAAGCTGGCTCTCGTCGCCCGCGAGCTCGGCGCGCGCCGCGTCGTGGTGCTGCTGATTGTCGAGCGCCTTGCCGGTCAGGTCGATCAGCAGCGCACGATCGATGTTGGGATTCTGCACCGTCATCAGCGGCTGATTGGCTTCGAACGACTTGCCGATCGCGACGTGCTGCTCGGTCACGACGCCTTCGACCGGCGACGTGACGAGCGTCACCTGGCTGTCGACCACCGCGCGTTCGGACGAGCGCGTGAAGATGTTGGGGAACATCATGGTCAGCACCATCCAGATGACGAAGAGCACCAAGCCGTAACTGGCGGTGCGCGGGACGAGATGCCAGAGCGGGCGCCGTACGCGGCGGCCGCGCGTCACCGATTCGTCGCGCGTCGCGAGCAGTGCAGAGCGGGTATCGGCCGGGCGGTTCTCGAGTTGCTGGTCGGGCATGTTGCTCTCCTGCATGGCAAAAATGCGAACAAAGAGACAAAGGATCTCGCACGCCCAGCGCCGTTCGTCGGCCCTGTGCGCTGCTGTCGAATCGAGCCGGTTCCGTCGCGCATGAGCGTGAGCGCGCCGATGCCGGCTTTTCGGTCTAGTTGGTTGCCTGCAGAGCGCCGCGTCCGAGCATCCGTCGGATCGACGCACCGTATGAAAAGGCCGGCTGTACCGGCCCAAGATCAGCCCCGTAACCGCGCAACGCATGCGCACGCGGTCTTGAACTTGCAATGAAGAATCGAGCGGCCCGTGAAGACCCATGCGGCCAAGGCGCTGCGATTGAATTCAGGCTAGTGAAATCGCCGGTGCGCTACTGTAAAAGTGTGTAAAAGGTGATTTCACTAGGACCCCAAAAGGCGGATGTTATGTATGCGCCGAATTCGGCTCGCATGACATTCGTCGTACATAGCCGCCGAGGGTGGCGGGGCGCGGGCGTGGCCGCCGATTGTCCGGGGACGATGCGATTGCGGACGGGATTGCGCTCGCCCTCGATCTTCGATCGTCGCCGCGCTTCGAGCGCGGATTCCTGGTATGAAACTCGCAGCGATCGAGGTGTGATGGATCGGACGCGTAGCGTGTCGCCGCCGGTATGCTCGATGCGGGCGCGAACGCGGACTGCATGCCCATCGCTCGATGTCTGCCAACCTGACGCGAGCGTGGTGGGGGCTGACGCGGCGCGGCGTTTCATGTTCGAGACGCACAGTCGCGTCTCGATTGCAGCGATACGTGTTACGTAACATCTGTGAATCATTTTGATGATGGCCTCGCGTCAGAATGGCCGAGACAGGATGCGCTGCGAAGGCGGGCGTCGTTGATCCTGCTGTGTTCGGGCCGCCTGGTTACGGGGCTGAACGGCCATCGCCGAGCTGCTGCCGGCTTTCTCGCGACCCATATTCTCGACGCTGGCACGGATTCTGCGGCGCATCGCGCACGTGTTTGCGCCGGCCGATCGGCGCAAACACGTGCTAGCCGACGGGCGTATCGACCTGATCCGCTCGCCCAAACATAGGACGGAGCAAAACATGGACGCGCTCCCGAATCAGTCCGACACGCAATTCCGAGCCTTCCTGGCCAAGCTGCTCGAGCAACCGCAGCCCGCGTGGGGCGAGAAGCAGCAGATCGAACTCGACATGGCGCGTGCGCTGTCCAACGAGATGCTGCAGATCGCGGAGCGCATGCACGCCCATACCTCGGATCTCGAAAGCTGCCTCGTGCTGCTCAAGTACGCGAAGGTGCTCGATTTCATCTTGTCGTCGCTCGCCGCGCGGCGCGATATTCATCCCCGGACGCTCCGCACGATCTTCAAGCTCGCCAAACTCAAGGTCGACGACTCGTATCCGGAGTGAGCCGAATTCGAACGGCGTCGAAGGACGTTCGTCGGCGGCGTCGTGCAAAAGGGGCGAGCGCGGCGGTCGCACCGTTTGCTTGGTCATCGGTCGCGACCGACAAGCGCGCGCTTCCTCTTTCTCTTTTTCGCCGCCGCGCGCGGCGTCGCACGATCTCTTCGCTGGAAAGATCTCTGCGCTGGAAACGGTCGACGCGGGAAGGCGTCGGATCGGCGGTGGCGTTCGGGGTCTTCGTCGTCTCCGTGATCGGGCCGAATGTCGGGCCTCGATGCGCGTGATCGAAGGCGAATCGCAGATGTGCGTGACGCTTCGCTGGATCGGTGACCGGCGTCGCGCCGGGCGCGCGTGGGCGGCAGCCTGTCCACGGATCGTCGTCGACGCGTTCGTCGAGTGCGTGGCGATCGGATCGCGCATGGCTTGCGCTTTCGAGGCGAGATCGAGCGCCCGCGGCGTCGCCTGAGACGATGCGGTCGCTCGACCATCCGAAAGGACGCGACCGGCGACGACAAGTGCATTCGGATCGCTAACCGAATCGGATGCGATGTGGCGCGACGCGCCCGGCAACGGGCTGCGCAGATTCGCGATTTCACCATCGACGTCAACGGACGAATTCCTCGAGCGCGCACATTGCATCGACGAGACGGCTTTAACGGCGGCGTCGTGGAGTTGACGACGAACGCCGATGAATTTGTCCGCCTGATTGGTGCGGAAGATGGAGCGCCCGACCTGTCGGCATGGCGCACGCAATGTATGGCGCAACCGATTCGAGGCTTGAATCGCCCCCGTATGCAGCGGATTGCCACGCTGACGGCCTCGTGCGCCAATTGCATCGATTCGATTCGCCGGTCGGAGGCGAGATGTCGGATGCGTGATGCCTTATGAACGAGGCAGGTAATCATTCGTTCGGCGATCACGCGCATCGCCATGGCGATGCTTTTCCAGGCATGCGCGAAGGATCGAATCGGGGCGCGCGTTGCGCGATTGCCGATGCTGCAATCCCGACGCGACGGCATGGCGCAGACGCCTGTGACTTCTCCGTGCTCGAAGGAGCCATGTCGTCTGCTTCATTCTGGAACCGGAATTTTTCGAAAACCGTTTTCAGCCTTTCGGCGCAATTCTGGTGCGACGACCATTCCTTTCCAATCGATTTTTATTGCATGGCACGTCATGATTGGAAAATGAATTTCATCGAAAAATCGGGATATTGCTGCCGTTTTGCGAGGAATTTCTCGCGCTCGAAGGTCCGGCCTTCGATGCCAAGCTGATCGCGGCGCAACGCGCGACGTGCAAGGTGATGGGCATCAACGTCCTCGGCGGCGTAGCCGATTTCGACAAAATCACCTGAGACGCCGCGCGCCGTTTTCCTGCGCCTGCGCTATCTTCGCGCCGCGCGTCCCCGGGGCCGGCGGCCGGTCTCGCGCCTGTTCGCGCTTGTGTCGCGCGTGCGTCGCGGCGGACGCGCGGCGTCCGGGCAACGCCGACGATGCGATAACGGACGTGCGCCGCGCGATGATCCAGGGGCGGTGTGATAGTATCGCGGCCGTGCATGGCGGCGCATTCGCGGCATTCGATTATTCATTTCTCCGCCACGGTGAATGCGCGCATTTCGAATGAATATCGAAAACGGCCGAAAAGCGTGGGCAGTCCGGCGATAATTCACGTCGAATACCTGAGCGTCTGCATTTGCAGCCGGAGAAACACGACATGACGAACGTAACGTATCTTGACTTCGAAAAGGCGATCGGCGAGCTGGACGCGAAGATCGACGCGCTGCGTTGTTCCGAGGACGAATCGGCGATCGATCTCTCCGAGGAGATCAACCGGTTGTCGGCGCGCAGCGAAAAGCTGACGAAGGAACTGTACGAGCGGCTGACGCCGTGGCAAATCGTCCAGGTGGCGCGACATCCCGCGCGGCCGTACACGCTCGATTACGTCAATTATCTGTTCACGGATTTCCACGAGCTGCACGGCGATCGCTGCTATGCGGACGACCAGTCGATCGTCGGCGGGCTCGCGCGCTTCAACGACCGGCCGTGCGTCGTGGCCGGCCACCAGAAGGGGCGCAACACGAAAGAGCGCGCGATGCGCAATTTCGGCTATCCGCGGCCCGAGGGATATAGAAAGGCGCTGCGGCTCTTCAAGCTCGCCGAGAAATTCAAGCTGCCGATCTTCACGTTCATCGACACGCCGGGCGCCTGGCCCGGGATCGATGCGGAGGAGCACAACCAGTCCGAGGCAATCGGTCGCAATCTGATGGAAATGGCGAGCCTCCAGACGCCGATCATCACGACGGTGATCGGCGAGGGCGGCTCGGGTGGCGCGCTCGCAATCGGCGTCTGCGACGTGTCGATCATGCTCCAGTTCGCGACTTATTCCGTTATTTCGCCCGAAAGCTGCTCGTCCATTCTCTGGAAGAATCCGAACTACGCGGAGCAGGCGGCAAACGCGCTGGGCCTGACCGCGCACCGGCTCAAGGCGCTGGGCTTGATCGACAAGATCGCGAACGAGCCGGTGGGCGGCGCGCATCGCGATCCGCAACAAATGGCGCTGATGCTCAGGCGCGTCTTGCAGGAAAGCCTGCGAAACGTCGAGTCGCTCGATGCGAAGCAGCTTCTCGCCCGCCGTCACGAGCGGCTCCTGCACTACGGCAAGTTCCGCGAAACGGCGGCATGAACGCATTCGGCTGCGCCGTCGGGCGCCGCGCGCGATAGGCGGCCGGCCGTCACGTGCGTGTGTTCTCCGTATCGGATCTGCACGTCGAATATCCGGGAAACGCAAGGTGGGTGGAAGCGCTCTCGCGTGACGAGGACACGCGCGACGCCCTCACACCAGGCCGCTTCGATGACGCATGCGCGTGACCGGATTCGTGCCCGCGGTGCGCGGACCCGCATCGATCGATCACGGACCGGATACGCTGCGCGCATGCAGCGATCTCGTGGACGTCAACTGCGCCGAGCATTTAAAGCCGGATGTCGCCGTCGGCGGCTGAGCCAAAACGCGACGCATGGCCGGCGATATGGCGGCGGCGATGCTCCGGCCGTCTTGCTGCGGTGTCCGCCGGTCTACTCGATGCCAGTTATGACGAACGCCGGCGACATCGAGATTGTCGGCATCGTCATTTGAACGGACGCCAATCCGTTCGGGATTTCCTGCATCCCGATCCTCAATGAAAGCGAGTGGTGCACGGCGAGCCGATGCCAGTGCCTCGTGCTTTTCATCTTGCCGGAATAGGTTGAAAAGCGCGCTGCGCGGAGGGCGGGATTTGCATGCTACGGCGGCGCGACACCGTAAGAGAACAAGAGGCGGCCGATCGGCAATCGCCGGTCGGCCGAAAATCAAGTAAAAGAATCCAGTGCAATGGATTTCGCGGATCGATTGACCGCCTGGTTATCGAATGGCGAATCGGCTCGCTGCCGTTCCATTCGCGCATACATTGGCGTAGATGTAGAAAATCCTGTTCGTGGAAAAGGCCGAGTATATGAGTGAAAAGGTCTCTTTTTCGCTAAATGAATAAGTGGTGTCGGCGATGGTTGCTAGAAGGTTGCCGTTCGTATCGGTTTCGATTTTGCTGATCGGTCCTGATTTGCAAAGTACATCTGCGGATGCATAAGAGGACGCAAACATCATCGCTGAAAAAAGAGCGGTCACGATTTTTCTCATGGCTTTTCCCTTGAGGAATGTATTGATGCATTGGATTGAGGTGCTGCTGATGCTCGGTGCTACATTGCCGGGCTTTCGAAACTGTCGGCGCCAGTGTGCTCCGTAATATGTCGTTGATTAACGCGATGCTGGATTGGAAATAAATTCATTCATGGTTGCCGCTTTGGTGTTGGTGTGCTGCGAAAGTGATGGGTATTTTGACCCGTATTGCGGCGCACAACGAAGGTTATGATTTGGAATTGCGGAGTTCCAATGATATTAATTTATCGATCCTTGGAATTAATAAGTATGTTGGATGACTTTATGATTTAAAAAATCTCAATCCTTATTGTTCAGTTTTTTGTCGATTGATTGTGACGGTTTCGTAAATGGCGGATATTGGTATTGAATTCGGAGAACGACGATGGTGTTGAGGAGGCGCAGGGACACGCGCGATCGACGCCGAAGCGAGCGAACGGCTCGGCGCGATCCCTGAACAGCTTCGCGTCATCCGGCATCTGCCGGTCGCATCGGCTCCCCATGCGAATGTCAATGCGCAAGGTGTCGTTGGATGACGGCCTGCGTCTCGTTCATGGCGGCGACGCAGTTCGGTTGACTGCGGCGGTTCCGCCCATCGCTGCGACAAGCCCGTCGCGATCCAAGGCGGCGCGCCGGGATGTCGGATAGAGAGAAGTCATTCGTTGATCGCACACGATCAATTTGGGCGCGGTAGGCGACGGCGACACGGCATCGGCGGATCGCCGGAGCGATCGCGTGGGCTACGCGCGGTAAGAACGGCTGCGCGCGATCGACGGACGATGAATTGCGGCCCGTCGGTACGGACGGCCCCGATGCCGCGATTCGACCGGGCTGCGGTACTGGACGCCCCGTTGTGCCCACGCTCCGTTCAAGCCAAGCGGGACGACCGGCGTGATGATTCGGCTTCGTGTTCAAGACCGCTCAGGGCCGGCCTCCGGGAATGCGCGGCCTTCCGCGCGTGCGGCTGCGCCGGGCCGGCAGCGTTTCGTCACCGACTGCAGTCGACCGGTTGCGATCAGTCGCGGCGCGGCGATCCGGTGCGGCAAGCCGCGCTGCGCGCGTTCAGCGCGTGACGAAAGGCGGCGCGACATCCGGCGTCGCGCGAGCGAACTTGCGTTCGCGCAGCAGCGCGACCCGGCCGTTCTCGCGCGCCGTCTCGTTGCCCGCTTCGTCGAGCAACACGAGATCGCCGCGCATCACGTTGAACGTCACGACTTCGCCCGTCTCCGACGCGATCGCCTCCGGCGTATGGTGCGAGCCCGCCGGCTCGAGCACCGTGCTGCCGGGCCGCGCGATCCAGTCGTATTCGCGATAGCGCCACTCTCCCTGCAACGTGTAGACGAATACCGCGCCGTCGTGCCGATGCCGCGGCAGCGCGAGCCCGACCGGCATCTTGAGCAGCACGGTCATCTCGTCGTCGTCGACGTTGATGTGCAGGTACTTGATCGCGAGCCCGGGCAGGCGCGCGTCCATCGGCAGCCATGGGCGGTCGCCGTCCTGCAGGCACGAGATCGGCGGCAGGAGCGCGGCGGAGGCGGGCGGCAACGATGGGTTCATGGCTTGGCGCGGCGCATCATGCGCGCGGAGGAATGCGGGAAGCGGAATTATCGCAGAGCGGGAGGCGGTAGTGGACGGCTGGCGCGCACGGCCCGCGGAGCCGTTCAAGATCGTCGCCCGTCGGGCACGTCGAACATGTTCTTTCGCATCGTCAGTCACGTTTTCTTCGCAAGGGAAGACAATCCGAGCATGCCGCCGGGCTTCCCTTGAACGATCTTGGCGCGTGCGCACCCTTTCGACGACTCATCCTGTAGTGAAAGTGGTCTTCTACGCAACACGCGCGATCGCATTCGCGCCGGTCTGGTGATGGCGTAGTCCTTTCGAGCGGAAATCGTCCGGAAAAGGCACGTCGGCTCGCCGGTCTTCGGGCATATGGCGGTGACGTGACGTGTCGTCGGAAAGCTCGATTACGTTTTCACCATCGAAGCTCATCCGATTCGAACGGTTTTCGCCCGGCTGTCCGCAGTATCCGGCGTGCCCGCGTGCCTGTTCGTGCAAGCGGCGAAGACCTCGCCGCAAATCCGAACGAGCCATTCGCATCAGAATGCGGAAAGGGGGCGCACACCGCGAGCGAGCGGACGGTCGCGGTGCAAGCCGAGCGCGGCGTTCGGACGGCTATGAAGAAATCGTCGGTCTTCACGCTTGGCACCGGTCGACCGCGGCGGCCGCATGGAAGCTGCCGGCTTCATCGACCGAATGTCGGAGGATTCGGGCCTCGCGCTCATGCTTTCGCCGGCGCCGCCGCATGCGCGGCCTCCAGGCAGGCCTGGAACAGCAGCGCTGCCCGCGACGGCTGCGGCGAGCGCCGCAGCAGGCTCACGAACCGGCACGAATAATGAAACCGCTGCGGCGCGACCGGCCGCATCAGCCCCTTCGCCTCGAAGCTCTCCGCATAGTGATCGGGCAGGAACCCGAGATACCGTCCCGACAGAATCAGCGTCGCGATCGATTCCTGATCGGACGCCGTCGCGCTGCGCGTCAGCTTCGCGCGGTGGCTCAGCTCCATGTTCGGCGAATGGTAGCCGAGCCCCGCGAACGCGAAGCCGCGCACCTGGCTCCATGTCAGCTTGCCGTGCGGCGCGTCGAACAGCGGATGGCGCTTGCCGCAGTAGAGCAGCATCCGTTCGTCGAAGAGATCCGCATAGACGAGGCTGCCCGAGCTTCGGTGCGCGGGAATGATCCCGACCTGATAACTGCCGTCGATGATCCCCCGCTCGACCTCGTTGATCGACGCGACGTGCAGGTTCAGCGCGACGTCCGGCGCTTCGTCGTGAAAGCGCCCGATCGCGTCGCCGAGCCGCGCCTTCGGGTTCGTCGCGGTCTTGTCGAACACGGCGATGTGCAGCTCGCCGCCCATCCGGTCGTGAATCCCGTCGACGCGGCTCCTGAACGCCTCGACCGACGCCATCAGCCGCAGCGTCTCCTCGTAGACGGTCTGGCCCTCGGGCGTCAGCGTGAAGCCCGCGCGGCCGCGCCGGCACAGCACGAGGCCGAGGCGCGTTTCGAGATCCTTTACGTGCCGGCTGATCGTCGAGATTCCGATGTTCAGCTCCAGTTCGGCAGCCGCCATCCCGCCGCACTGAACGACGCTCCTGAACACGCGCAGCAGGCGCAGGTCCATGTCGGTGAGCTGGCCGAGGAGCGCGCGGCTCTTCGGTTTTCTTGCTTGCATGAATGCTCAAGTAAACATTGATATTGCGATATTCAAAAGACTATTCGTCGACTCGACAATGCGCAACATCTTCATTCATCCGCGCGCCGCGATGCCGACCGACATGAACGCTCTGACCGAACCGACGACCCCCGACACGCCCCTGCGCACCGACGCCGCGTGGCTCGACGCCCACTGGATGCCGTTTACCGCGAACCGCCAGTTCAAGCAGGACCCGCGGATCATCGTCGAAGGCAGGGGCGCGTACTACACGGACGCCGACGGCCGCAAGATCTTCGACGGCCTGTCCGGCCTCTGGTGCTGCGGCCTCGGCCACGGCCGCGCCGAGATCTCGGACGCGGTCGCCCGCCAGGTCGCGCGGCTCGACTATTCGCCGGCGTTCCAGTTCGGCCATCCGCAATCTTTCGCGCTGGCCAACAGGATCAAGGCGCTGACGCCCGCCGGCCTCGACTACGTGTTCTTCACGGGCTCGGGCTCGGAAGCGGCCGACACGTCGCTGAAGATGGCGCGCGCGTACTGGCGCGCGAAGGGCAAGGGCACGAAGACGCGCCTGATCGGCCGCGAGAAGGGCTATCACGGCGTGAACTTCGGCGGCATCTCGGTCGGCGGGATCGGGCCGAACCGCAAGCTGTTCGGCCAGGGCATCGACGCCGATTTCTTGCCGCACACGCAACTGCCCGAGAACACGTTCTCGCGCGGGCTGCCCGAGCACGGCGCCGAACTGGCCGACCGGCTGCTCGACCTGATCGCGCTGCACGACGCGTCGAACATCGCGGCGGTGATCGTCGAGCCGTTCTCCGGCTCGGCGGGCGTCGTGGTGCCGCCGAAGGGCTATCTGCAGCGGCTGCGCGAGATCTGCACCGCGCACGGCATCCTGCTGATCTTCGACGAAGTCATCACGGGCTTCGGCCGCGCGGGCGCAATGACGGGCGCGGAGGCGTTCGGCGTCGTGCCGGACATCATGAACGTCGCGAAGCAGGTGACGAACGGCGCGCAGCCGCTCGGCGCGGTGATCGCGAAGCAGGACATCTACGACACGTTCATGGCCGCGGGCGGCCTCGACTACATGCTCGAGTTCCCGCACGGCTATACGTACTCGGCGCATCCGGTCGCGTGCGCGGCGGGCGTCGCGGCGCTCGACCTGCTCGAGAAGGAAGACGCGATCGGCCGCGTGCGCGAACTCGCGCCGCATTTCGAGGCGGCCGTGCACGGCCTGAAGGGCGTGCGCCACGTCGCCGACATCCGCAACTGCGGGCTCGCCGCGGGCCTGACGATCGAGCACGCGCCGGGCGAACCCGCGCGCCGTCCGTACGAGATCGCGATGCATTGCTGGAAGAACGGCTTCTACGTGCGCTACGGCGGCGACACGATTCAGCTCGCGCCGCCGTTCATCGCCGAGAGGCGCGAGATCGACAGCCTGATCAGCGCGCTGAACGATGCGCTGATCGCGACGGCCTGACGCGCAGGGCCGCGCGCTTCGGACGGCGGCCGGACGGTTTTCGGCCGCGCTCGGGCGGCGCGACGGCGTTCGCCCGATCCGGCGGTCGCTGTTCGGCACGGTTCGACTGGGCCCGGCTGGTTGCGGCCCGGCTCGCGCGGCGCACGTTGGCGCGGCGCTTGTTCGCCCGGCCGCGCGGACGCGGATTCAACGACACACACGATTGCAGGAAACATCGCGATGAAACACGACAGCAACGTCACCTCCACCCTCGGCCACCTGATCGGCGGCAAGCGCGTCGACGGCGGCGACCGCATCCAGCCGGTGTTCGACCCGGCGACGGGCGCGTCGGCGAAAAGCGTGCAGCTCGCCGACAAGCCGACCGTCGAAGCGGCGATCGCCGCCGCGCAGGCCGCGTATCCGGCGTGGCGCAACACGCCGCCGTTGAAGCGCGCGCGCGTGATGAGCCGCCTGAGGACGCTGCTCGAGGCGCACGCGGACGAGCTGTGCGCGCTGATCACGGCCGAGCACGGCAAAGTGCTCGGCGATGCGATGGGCGAGCTGCAGCGCGGAATCGAGAACGTCGAATACGCGAGCTACGCGCCCGAGCTGCTGAAGGGCGAGCACAGCAAGAACGTCGGTCCGGCGATCGATTCGTGGAGCGAGTTCCAGGCGCTCGGCGTCGTCGCGGGGGTCACGCCGTTCAACTTCCCGGTGATGGTGCCGCTGTGGATGTGGCCGATGGCGGTCGCATGCGGCAACACGTTCGTGCTGAAGCCTTCGGAGCGCACGCCGTCGTCGACGCTCAGGATGGCCGAGCTCGCGCTCGAAGCGGGCCTGCCGCCCGGCGTGCTGAACGTCGTCAACGGCGACAAGGAAGCGGTCGACACGATCCTGACCGATCCGCGCGTGAAGGCGGTGAGCTTCGTCGGCTCGACGCCGATCGCCGAGTACATCTACACGACGGGCTGCGCGCACGGCAAGCGCGTGCAGGCGCTGGGCGGCGCGAAGAACTTCGCGGTCGTGATGCCGGACGCCGACATCGGCAACGCGGTCAATGCGCTGATGGGCGCCGCGTACGGCTCGTGCGGCGAGCGCTGCATGGCGATTCCGCTTGTCGTCGCGATCGGCGACGAGACGGCGGACAAGATCGTCGAAGGCCTCACGGCCGAGATCGCGAAGATGAAGGTCGGCCCGGGCACGGGCGACGGCGTCGACATGGGCCCGCTCGTCACGCAGCAGCATTTCGAGAAGGTGACGGGTTTCGTCGACGCGGGCGTCGCCGCGGGCGCGTCGCTCGTCGTCGACGGGCGCGGCGTGAAGATCGACGGCCACGACGGCGGCTACTACCTCGGCCCGTGCCTGTTCGATCACGTGAAGCCCGGCATGCCGATCTATCAGCACGAGATTTTCGGGCCGGTGCTCGGCGTCGTGCGCGTCGCGTCGCTCGGCGACGCGATGGCGCTCGTCGATGCGCACGAGTACGGCAACGGCACGTGTCTCTTCACGCGCGACGGCGAAGCCGCGCGCTTCTTCAGCGACAACATCCAGGTCGGGATGGTCGGCATCAACGTGCCGCTGCCGGTGCCCGTCGCCTATCACTCGTTCGGCGGCTGGAAGCGGTCGCTGTTCGGCGATCTGCACGCATACGGCCCGGACGCGGTGCGCTTCTACACGAAGCGCAAGACGATCACGCAGCGCTGGCCGTCGGCCGGCGTGCGTGAGGGGACGGTGTTCAGCTTTCCGTCGAGCCGCTGAGCAGCTTTCAAGTTTGGCCCATCCAGGTCGTTCGGCGGTGCGTTCCGTCGACGGCTTGTTCGAAGCCCGCGGAAACGCGGGTTTTTTCTTTTCGGGCGTGCGCGGCCCGCGGCGTGCGTCGCGGGCGTCGCGTGCGGAGCGGGCGGCATCGCGTCGTTCTTCGTTCGCTGTCGATCGTCGTGTCGACGTTCGCCGTTCGCCGTTCGCTGATGGGCGGCTTCGGCGGCGCGGCTGCGGTTTTCCGATGCGCGGGCGGATACGCTCGCGGTGCGTCGCGGCGCGATATCGCGTGTGTATCGAGCGCTGTGGTGGCATCGGCGTCCGGGCGGAAGACGGCCGATCGTCGCGCATCGAGGCACTTGCGCGCCACGCGATTGCGGCGATACGCGGGCCTTGAGTTGCGGGCCGAGACGTGCGACTTGCGACGCAGCGCTACAGCGTCGACCGGGATAGGTTCTGGAATGCGCAAGTATCGCGAGGCATGCTGTCGAATTTGGCGTCCGCGATGGCGGCGCGCATGCGGTCCGCACTGCGCGTGTGTGCTGACGGTGCTGCTCGTCGGCACCTTCCGCGTCAATGGAACGCGCGTGCCGCTCTCGATAGGCTTGGCGCTCGCGCGACCGACCGTCGCGATCGAAGGTGCGGCGCGCGGCGCCAGGCGAGTGCGAGAGAAGCGCTATGCTGCGATGTCCGCGCTCGCACTCGCCTTGCACTTGCACCCGCGCAGCACCGCACCGCTTACGTCATCTCGCCGCGTCGCCCCCTCGGCGCGTTTACTCCTTCAGTGCGTGCCAGACGTCCTTGAAGCCGTCGCCTTTCATGTCGCCTTTCGCGGCGTCCTTCGCGAAGAAATAGAGCGGCTTGCCCCGGTACGCCCATTGCAGCGTGCCGTCGTCGCGCTTGATGATCGTGTAGCCGCCCGTCGGCTGATCGGTTGCGCTCGCCTTGTACGGCGGCCAGTTCGTCGTGCACGGGCCGTTGCACATGCTCTTCCCTGAGTTCGGGGCGTCCTTGTCGAACGTGTAAAGCGTCATGCCGTTGGCCGCGACCAGCGTGCCGCCGCTCGGCATCGCGGGCGCATCGGCGAGCGCGGCGACCGGCGCGAACCCGATCGCGAGCGCGTAAGCGACATAAGCGACATAAGCGGTTCTCATGGCTGTCTCCTTGTCCTGGCGGGCGCGGCGAACGCACGGGCGGCGCCGACGCGACGGCGCTATTGCGTCGCGGCCGTGCCGCATGCGTTCCGAGCCCTTTCAAACCATAGGCGGTTTTCCGGTAGGAGGAAAGGCGATCGTCGCGCGCGCGGCCGGGAAAACCGCCGGCCGCGCGGCTCGCGTGCACCGTCGCATCAACGCGGGACGTCGTGCCCGAGCGCCTGCAGGAACAGCGAGAACAGCTCCGGCTGCGACGAAATCCCGAGCTTCGAATACAAGTGCCGCCGATGCACCTTGACGGTTTCGGGCGAGATCGCGAGCCGCTCGGCGATCGCCTTCGACGAGTTGCCGCGCAGCACGAGCCGCGCGATCGCCATCTCGCGCTCGGTCAGCAGCTCCGCGCCGAAGCTCGCGAGCGCGCGCTCGACGCGCGCTGCGAGATCGTCGTCGGCGCGTCCGCGCGCCGCGTCGCCTTGCAGCTTGCGCTGCTGGCGGATCGCCGCGAAAAGCCACGGCGCGCACGTGGCGAGCCGGCCGATCGCGTCGGTGCCAAAGCGCGTGTGCGCACCGAGCGACAGCGACAGCGTCTCGTCGGGCCGCGTGCGCACGATGATCTGCAACTCGTCCTCGCCGACCGCGTCGCGGAAATAGCTGAGGAAATACTCGCTTTGCCGGAACAGGTCGGGCGCGATTTCCTCGAGCCGATAGCAGCCGTCCGCGAGGCCGTCGTGCGCGGCCTGCAGGAACGGATCGAGCAGATAGAGTCCGTCGAGATAGAGCGGCACGGGCGACGGCCCGCTTGCGCCGCCCGTGTCGTATTCGTCGAGCACGACGGGCGCGCCGTCGCGGCCGAGCGCGGTCGCGAGCGCGTTGTCGAACGGCACGATCTCGTTGAGAAACAGGATCAGAAAGCGCCAGAAACGCGGCTCGCCGAGGTGATCGAGCGCGCGTCCGAACGCTTGATGCATCGCTACTTCGCTGAACAGTCGGTCCATGTGCGACCCGGTTTGGCGTAACCCCAAGGGGGAATGGCGGCGCGCAATTTGGCTTCCTAGACTGCGCCCCATGCGTGGCCCGAGTATGGGCGTTCAAAAATCCCGCGGCAAAGGAGTGCAAGATGGCGATGATATCGGAGTCTTCGAGCGTGGCGTCCGCCGCGCCGGCTGAAGTGCGCGCACCGGATGCGCTCGTGCGGTCGCTCAGCGTGCGCGACGTCGTGATGATCACGGTGTCGGGCGTGACGCCCGCGAGCTCGATCTTCGTGATCGCGCCGTTCGCGATCCAGCAGGCGGGCAGCGGCGCGGTGATGTCGTTCGTGCTGGGCGGGCTGCTCGCGTTCGCGTTCGCGCTTTGCTACGCAGAACTGAGCGCCGCGCACCGCAGCGCGGGCGGCGAGTACGTGATGGTCAAGCGCGTGTTCGGCGCGCTGCCCGGCTATCTGACGTTCGTCGCGGTGCTCGCCGTCAACGTGTTCATCCCAGCCGTGCTCGCGAGCGGCGCCGCGCCTTACCTGAACGCCGCGCTCGGCACGCATTTCGGCAATCAGTCGGTCGCGCTCGCGATCGTGCTCGCGAGCTATGTTCTCGGCATCCTGAACATCCGGACCAATGCGTGGATCACCGGCGCGTTTCTCGTGATCGAGATCCTCGTGCTCGCGTTGATCGCGTATCTCGGCTTCTCCGAGCCGCATCGATCGGCGCTCGCGCTCGTGCACCCGGTCGTCGCGAACGGCGCCGCGCTCGTGCCCGCGACGCTCGCCGCGATCATGCCGGCCGTCGGCACGGCGATCTTCTGCTACAACGGCTTCGGCGCGGCCGTGTTTCTCGCCGAGGATCTCGAAGGCGGCAACCGCGACATCGCGAAGGCGGTGATCTGCTCGCTCGCGGTGATCCTCGTCGTCGAACTCGTGCCGCTGACCGCGATCGTGCTCGGCGCGCCGTCGTTCGTCGAGCTCGCGAAGAGCGCCGATCCGATCGGCTATGTCGTCAGCGCGCTCAGCAATCCCGGCGTGTCGCGCGTCGTGAGCGGCGGCATCTTCCTGTCGGTGTTCAATGCGATCATCGCGATCGTCATCATGGTCGGGCGCTTCCTGTACAGCAGCGGACGCCATGCGTTGTGGGCGCGCTCGTGCAACGGCGCGTTCACGCGCATCCATCCGCGCTTCGAGTCGCCGTGGATTGCGACGCTGACGCTCGCGGTGCCGTCGACGCTCCTCGTGTTCGTGTCGAGCCTCGACGAGCTGACTGCGTTCACCGTCGATCTGCTGCTGCTCATCTACCTCGCCGTCGGCGTCGCGGCGCTCGCGAGCCGCGTGATGCGGCGCGACGTCGATCATCATTACCGGATGCCATGGTGGCCGCTGCCGCCGGTCGTCGCGATCGCGGGCGCCGGGTATACGTTGTATACGACGATCGCCGCCGCGACGAAGCCGACCGACCTATACATCATCGCCGGACTCGCCGTCGTCTCGCTCGCGACCTACGCGCTCTGGGCGCGCCGCAGCACGGCGTTCCGCGAACTCTGACCAACGAACCGAGAGAGAGGACCATCAGCATGCGCACACGAGATCTGGGCATCCGCATCGGCCGCGGCAAGCCGGGACGCTTCAACGCGATCACCGACGTCGCGGGCGTGCGGGTCGGGCATCACACGCTGCACGTCGATGCGGGCGACGCGTCGGCGCACACGGGCGTGACGGTGATCGAGCCGCGCGCCGGCCGAGCGCGCGACGAGCCTTGCTTCGCAGGCGTTCACGTGCTGAACGGCAATGGCGACGCGACCGGGCTCGAATGGATCCGCGAGGCGGGGCTCTTGACGACGCCGATCGCTTATACGAACACGCATGGCGTCGGCGTCGTGCGCGACGCGCTGATCGCGATCGAGCGCGCGCAGGGCGGCGCGCGCGATCGCGATCATGTGTACTGGTGCATGCCGGTCGTGATGGAGACCTTCGACGGACTCCTGAACGACATCTGGGGGCAGCACGTGCAAGCCGAACATGTTGCGCAGGCGCTCGCCGTCGCGTGTTCGGGGCCCGTCGAGGAGGGCTGCGTCGGCGGCGGCACCGGGATGATCTGCCACGAGTTCAAGGGCGGCATCGGCACCGCGTCGCGTGTCGTCGCCGATGCGTCGGGCGGCTGGACGGTCGGCGCGCTCGTGCAGGCGAATTACGGGCAGCGCGCCGCGCTGCGCGTCGCGGGCTACCCGGTCGGAGAAGTGCTGCGCGACGCGCATTCGCCGTTCAGCGAGCCTGCCGCGGCGGGCGAGCCCGGAATGGGCTCGATCGTCGTGACGCTCGCGACCGATGCGCCGCTGCTGCCGCATCAATGCACGCGGCTCGCGCAGCGCGCGAGCGTCGGCCTTGCGCGCGTCGGCGGCGGCACTGACAACTCGAGCGGCGACATCTTCGTCGCGTTCGCGACCGGCAACACCGGCTTGCCGGTCGCGAGCTACGGACGCTCGGGGCCGACGACGATCGGCGTGCGGATGGTCGCCGACGCGCACATCTCGGCGCTATTCGACGCGGCGGCGGAAGCGGTCGAGGAGGCGATCGTCAACGCGCTCGTGGCGGCGACCGGTCTCGCGGCGCGCGGCGTGCGCGTCGACGCGCTCGGTGCGGCGCGGCTCGTCGATGCGATGCGCGAGACCGGATGGCGGCCGCGCACGGGCGACGCTCAGCCGTAGCCGTGGCAACGCTTCAGGCCCGCGTAGTCGTAGAAGCGGCTGCCGGGCGCGATGCGCGCGTCGTCGCATGCGGCCTGGAAATCGGTCTCGCGCTCGTTGTACAGCATCTTCACGATGAGCCGTGAACCGTTGCGGTAAACGTCCCACTGCAGGTTCGCGGCCATCGGCGACACCGTCTCGCCGCGCCACGGGTTGCTCGCGTATGTGTAGGTCTGCGCCTGCGGCACGGGCGCGAATACACTTTTGAGCTTCAGGATCGACGCGAACGGAATCACGACTTCGGCATGCGTGAAGCGCAGCTTCGCCGCGTTCGTCAGGTCGCCGCGCGCGATCGCATCGATCTCGCCGAAGAAGTCGTCGACGAGCCCCTGCGCCATCCGGTACGTGACCGGATTCGCTTCGGCGATGCCTGGGCCTTTCTCGTAGAAATCCTCGGCGTCCTGAAGATAGGCGAGGTACTCGGCCTGCGGCGCGGCGATGTAGCGCTCCATCGCGACGCCGCCTGTCTCGGTCGTCATCGCGGGCGCGACCTGCAGCAGGTTGTACAGCACGTTAGCGGCGTCGGCGGCCGACTTGATCTTCGTCTTGCCGTCGCCCTTGATCGTGTTGCCGAACTTGCCGTCCGCCGACGCGAACGTATACGTGCCCGTGTTCGAGAACGTGTAGCCCGTCGTGCCGAGCTTCGCGACGAAATCGGGCGTCACGAGGCCGGCGAGCACCGTCTGCGCGACCTGTGTCGTCTGCGGCGACTGTGCGATCGCATCGAGCTTCGCGGTGACGACGGAATTGCTCCCGTACGCCTGATACGCGATGCTGTCGCGATAGGTCGCGTAATACGGATCGGTCATCGACGTGACGAGATCGGTTGCGGGCTTCAGCGAGTGGAAGTACAGGAGAAAGCGGTTGACGCCCGCGGCTTGCGCGACGGGCGCGCCTTCCGGGTAGCCGGCCGGCGCGGGCGGCAGCGTGATCGACTGCGCGAGCGCGGGGCGCGCGGCGACGAGCGCGCCGGAGAAGTACGTCGAGCTGTCGACTGCGCGATCCTGGCCGGAATTGACGACGACGATCCTGCGCGGCGCGCTGCCGGCCGCCGCGCCCGCAACCGTGTCGAACAGCGCGGGCAGCCGCTGCAGCAGCCGCGCGGCGAGTTGCCGATGCTCTCGAATGCCGGCTTGCGTGAGATTGCCGTAACCGGGCGTCGAGATGCCCGCGACGCCGTAGCCGAGCAGCGCGTTCGCCTTCATCATCGTGAACGTGTCGGCCTTCAACTGCTGGCCGAGCGGCGTCAGCGCACCGTCGGCGTCGGCTTTTTGCAGCATCTCGTAAATCGCGCCGTCGTACTTGAAGCCGGACAGCCCGCGCGAGCCGTGGCGCGCGACCATCTCCGTATAGACGGGTGCGTAACCCGCGGGCGGCGCTTCGTAGGTCGATGCGTCTTGCTGCGGACGATAAGGCGTCTTCGTCTGATAGTAGGCGGGTGTCGCCGATGCCGGGGACGGTGCCGACGCGGGTGCATCAGGCGTCGGGTTCGGCTGCGCGGACGGCGGCGAGCCGTCGTCGTTCGCGTCATCGGCGCCGCAAGCGGCGAGCGCGGCGCACAGCAGGGTTGGAGCGAGAAGGCGGGAGAGGCGACGTTTCATCGACACGGAGGAGCGAAGGCTGATCGGCTTGAAGGCACCGCCGCTCGTCGAGACGTTGCGCGGACGGTGAATCGAGCGCGCAGTCTCGCAAAGGAATTTGACAGCTTGAAGTCATGAAACGGAAAGCTCTTCGCGAGCTTTCCGTGCAGGCGGGAGCGCGGCGCGCACGACGCTCAACTGCCGAAGTAGATGTTGCAGAAGCTGACCGGGCCGACGCATTCGTTCGGGTCTTTGCGGTCTTGATGGGCGGCGGGGACGCGGCCGGCGGATTGCACGGTCTCGGTGCGGTTCGCCGGTTGCCGGCCCGCGTCGGCGGCGGGTTGCGCGTGAGCAGCGGCCATGACGGCAGACAGCGACAGCGCGACGACGGCGATTTGCAGCGACTTCATTTGAATTTCTCCTTGAGGTTTTCCGTCTTGCGTGACGGTGATGAAACTATATGACTCGGATCGGATTGGATTAATCGGCCGGCCTGGGGAGCTTCTTTCCATTTCGCACAACGATCGTTCGGTGCGTCAGCCGCGCCTTGCGCGCTCGCGCTCGCGGGCGCGCGCGCCGCGATTGAATGGCGCGTCCTGGTCGATCAGCGCGCAGCGGATGAAGTGCAGGCAGCTCACGATGCGCTGCATCTGCCGGCGCTCGTCGGGCACCGCATACCACAGGTGCTGCGTGTGCTGGACCGCGCGGATCGCGAGATTGACCGACTTCAGCGCGCGCGCGAGCCGATGCGCGTCGGGCGTCTCGAAGAGCGGCGGCAGCGCCTCGCGCACCGCGTCGATCAGGACGGTCCAGCGCAGCGCCTGCGCGGGCTGCGCGGCCGTGAACGACTGCATCTCGCGGCGCAGGTCGATCACCGCGTGGCCGACTTCGAGCGTCGCGAGCATCCAGTGCAGCGCGTCGCGATGTCGTCGCGAGCGCTTCATCAGCAGGTTGCGCAGCTGCGACATCAGATCGTGCGAGCTCGACTGGAAGCGCTGGTCGAGGCCTTGCAGCGGGCCGTCGCACGCGAGCGTGACCTGGCGGCGCAAGTCGCGCGTGATCCGGCCGGTGAGCCACGGCATCTCTGCGGGGAAGATCACCGCGAACGCGAGCGACGCGGCGAGCATCGACGCGACGAGCGCAAGCCCGTTGTTCATCAGCGCGTCGGGAGCGTAGGCGATTACATTGTCGGGCCCCGCGAGCAGGCAGAAGAACACGACGAAGCCGATCCCGTAGCCGGACTTGCCGGGGCGTGTCGCGAGATACGCGCCCGCCGCGAGCGTGGGGGCGAGCGTCACGCACAGCAGCGGAAAGCCATCGATGTTCGGATACACGTAGCAGATGTACAGATAGCCCGCGATCGTCGCGAGCGCCGCGCCCGCGGCCATCTGCGCGACGAAGCGGCTCGCGCGCGGCGCGGTCGAGCTGAGCGCGCACGCGATCGCGGTGCCGATCACCGCGAGCCCGCCGCTCGACCATTCGGATGCGATCCAGAACGCGCTCATCGCGCCCATCGCGGCGAGCGTGCGCAGGAACGTGAAGCCGACGAAGTAGCGGTTGGTCTTCACCGCGTAGCGCGTGACCGAGCGCTCGAGCACGTGGCTGTCGAGCGCGAGCGACGCATGTGTCTCCGCATAGCCGAGGAAATCGTCGACGAAGCGGTAGAGCAGCTCGATCGCGGTGTCGAAGTCGAGCACGCCGGCGCTCGCGAGCGTCTCGACCGCGCGCCGCGACGCGCGCGCGCGCTTCGGCAGCGCGGCGAGATACGCGCTCAGCTCGACGAGCGCCGGCGCGGGCGCGCTCGCTTGCGCCGCGCGCTGCCGCGCGAGATCGTCACGCAGCGCGGACAGCACGGCCGGCAGCGCATCGACGTGCGGGGCGATCGCCGCGAGCACTTCGACCGCACGGTTCGCGCGCAGCCGCCTGAGCAACTGATGGAATGCATGGAGCCGTGCGCACGCGTTCATGAACTCGCTGTTCAGTCGCGCGAGCCGCCGGCTGCGCGCGCGGATGTGCGGATCCTCAAACGATGCGAACGCGCGCGTCGCCTCGAAGCCGACGATGCCGTCGACGAAATCGGCGAAGCGCCGCTCGAAATCGCTGCGTTCGACGGAGCCGGCCAGCGTGCTCGCGGCGAACGCGACGAAATCGGCGTGCCGGCCGTTCAGCGAGCGCATCAGCGCGTCGCTCGAGCTGACGGGAAACACGAGCGCGCTGACCGCGCCCGAGCAGAAGATGCCGACCGCGACTTCGGCCGCGCGCGTGAGCGCGGACAGGAACAGCGTGTTCGGCGCCATCACCGCGGGCAGGCCGATCAGCGCGGCGGTATAGCCGGCGAGCACGTAGCCGTACCAGCGGAAGTGCCGGTTGCGCACGGCGGCCGCGATGCAGCCCGCGACCCACAGCGTGATGCCCGCCATGTAGAGCTCCGGCTGCTGCGCGAACAGGCCGCCCAGCGCGAGCGCGGCGGCGAGCCCGACGCCCGTGCCGACGATGCGATAGAAGCTCTTCGCGAACACCATCCCGCTCATCGGCTGCATCAGCACGAACACAGTCGTCATCGCGATTCGCGGCTGCGACAGGTCGAGCAGCATCGCGATGCCCATCGCGAGCAGCGCGGCTGTGACCGTCTTCGCGAGATGCAGCCAGACGAGGCCGTCGCGGCCCGCCCAGTCGCACGCGAGCCTGCCGACGCTTCGCAGCCGCTCCTGCCATCGTTGCGGGTCGATGAGGATTCGCTGTAGCGTGGGCTCGTGCTTCATGGCTTGTGGCAGTGCTTCTGGCAGACGCATATCGAGGGCCTCCGGCCTGCGCGACGATGCCAGTCCCGGCCGGAGAGGCGCCGATTGTAGGAGCCGCGCGCCCGCGCATTAACGCAACTGCGGGGAAACCTTAGTTGCCGTGGCGGCAACAATGCGCGTGTCCCGCTGGAGGACAATATCGACTCTTCGGAATGTTTCGGACACGAATGGATACGTTACAGAACATGCGGGTGTTCGCTCGCGTGGTGGAGGCAGGCAGCTTCACGGCAGCCGCGCAATCGCTGAATTCGACGACGGGCGCGATGTCGCGCGCGGTGTCCGAGCTCGAGGCCCGGCTGCGCACGCGCCTGATGAACCGCTCGACGCGGCGTCTCGCGTTGACGCCCGCCGGCGAGCGCTATCTGCTGCGTTGCCGGCAGATTCTCGCGGACGTCGATCAGGCGGAAGAAGATGCGAGCTGCGCGCACGAGCGACCCGCCGGCGTGCTGCGGATGCATAGCTTCGCGAGCATCGGCCAGCATTACGTATTGCCCGCGCTGACCGCATACCGCGGCCAGCATCCGGACGTGTCGATCGAGCTCACGCTGTCGCAGCGGATGCCGGACCTGTTCGACGGATCGAGCGACATGGCGGTCGTGACCGCGTCGTCGCTGCCCGATTCCGAGCTCGTGTCGCATCTGCTCGGCTCGACGTTCAGCATTCTGTGCGCGACGCCCGCGTATCTGCGCGCGCACGGCGCGCCGCGCGCCCCGCGCGATCTCGCGCGGGGCGCGTGCCTGACGCTGCGCACGCCCGCGTTCCCGACGCACGAATGGCTGCTCGAAGGGCCGAACGGCACCGAGGAGATCAAGGTCGACGGCCCGGTGCAGACCAATACCGCCGAATCGCTCGCGGTCGCGATCCGCGCGGGGATCGGCATAGGCATGCTGCCGCTCTATGCGGCGATCGAAGACCTGCGCTGCGGCAATCTCGTGCGCGTGCTGCCCGCGCATCGGCTGCAGAAGATGAACGTCTATGCGCTCTATCCGTCGCGCCGTTTCATCGATGCAAAGGTGCGGACCTGGGTCGACGCGCTGCGCTTCCACATGCCGAAGATGATTGCGCGCGACGAAGCGATGCTGGCGGCGATCGGCGCGGAGGCGTCCGACGCGACGCAAAGCACGATCGCCGTGGCGCTCGACGTCGGCCTCGAATCGACGCACGCGCTCAGTCATTGATCGAGCTTTCGGTGGCGGCGGGACGCGCTGCCTCGCCGTTCCGGATGGACGGCGGCGCGTCGCGTATCGTGTCGCTTGCGGGCTTGGCGTGTTGCATTGTCGTGTCGAGAGCGGGACGTTGCGCGGCGCGGTCGAGGGTGGGTTGGATTCGCTGCATGTTCGCGTCGTCATTGCATCGTCATTGACCAGGCGATGAAACGATGTGCGAGTGGACCGGTTGCGCAATGCAACGGCGAGGCAGCGAAATAATGAAGCGGCAAACAGCAAACAGCAAACAGCAAACAGCAAACAGCAAACAGCAAACAGCAAACAGCAAAGAGACGATGCATCGCGCATCGCCTCTTCTTCCGTGATGTCTCCTTGCCCGACGTCTCCCGAGCGACGCTCGCTTATTGCGCGTTCGCCGCCGGCTTGCCGGCCTGCGTGGCGCCCGCGACAGCCGGACCGTGCGCGGACTCGGCGGCCTTGCGCGCGGCGAGACGTTTCGCTTCGAGACGGCGCTGCGCAGCCTGGATGTCGTCCGGATAGGTCGTCTCGTTGCCGCGCGACGGCTGATAGCCGACCGATTCCAGATCGGCGAGCTCCTGAATGACTTGCGCGCGCGTGAGCGAGCCGTTCGCTGATTGGGCAAACGAGACGACCGGTGCGGCGAGCACGAGTGCGGTGGCAACGGTGACGACGATCGATTTCAAGATGACCTCCAGTGTGATTCGATTCGATGCAGTTCGCGATGGACGATCCGAACTGACGAAGCAAAGTCTACGCAGCGGCCGCGCGTGGAAAAACCGGCGGCGCCGGTACGCAGCCTTCCAGATCGCACAACACTGAAAAGCAGAAGGGCGCGTCACGCAGCCAATCGGGGTGCGGTTGCGTGACGGAAATGTGTCCGTTCGTTCCGGCCTGCGCAAAGAAGCGCTGCGCGCCGGGCCGCTGATCCGGGACGGACGAATCCCTACACTCGATCGTCGTCGGATCGAGTCGTTTCATTTCCATCAACAAGGAGTTTCGTTGTGAAAAACATCCGGTTTGCATGCGCGACCGCAGGGGTCCTGGCCGCGACGGCCGCACACGCACAGAGCTCGGTCACGCTGTACGGGCTGATCGACGCGGGGATCATGTATACGAACAACGTCGCGAGCGGCAACGCGCACGGCGGCCTCGTGCAGGCGACGACGGGCGCCGTCAACGGCAGCCGCTTCGGCGTGCGCGGCGCCGAGGATCTCGGCGGCGGCCTGAAGGCGCTGTTCGTGCTGGAGAACGGCTTCAACGACGAAAACGGCAAGCTCGGCCAGGACGGCCGGCTGTTCGGCCGCTTCGCGTACGTCGGGCTGTCGGACAATCGTTTCGGCACCCTGACGATCGGCCGGCAGTACGATTCGCTCGTCGATTTCGTCGCGCCGCTGTCGGCGACGGCGGGCACGTTCGGCGACGCGAGCTTCGCGCATCCGTTCGACAACGACAACCTGAACCACTCGCTGCGAATCAGCAACGCGCTGAAGTACACGAGCAACACGTACGCGGGCTTCAAGTTCGGCGGCATGTACGCGATGTCGAACAGCACCGATTTCGCGACGAACCGCGCATACAGCTTCGGCGCAAGCTACACGCGCGGCCCGCTGAACGTCGCAGCCGGCTACTTGCAGATCAACGGCTCGAAGGGCGCGACCGCGAGCAGCCCGGGCGCGGTCGACGTCGTCGAACCGGCGGCGAACGGCAAGGGCGGCTTCTCGCTCGGCGCGGACCGGATGCGCTCGTACGGCGGCGGCGTCGACTACGCGTTCGGCCCGGCGACGGTCGGCTTCGTATACACGCGCGCCGAATACGAGAACACCGCGTCGTTCGGCTCGACGGGCGGCACGGTCCGCTTCGACAACTACGAGCTGAACGGAAAGTACCAGGTGACGCCCGCGTTCAGCGTCGGCGCCGCGTACACGTATACGGATGGCCACGTCGACGACACCGTCAAGTACGGTTCCGATCCGAAATGGCATCAGGTCGATCTGCAGGCCGTGTACCGTTTGTCGCTGCGCACCGACGTTTATCTCGAAGGAATGTATCAGCACGCATCGGGACGCAACTACGTGGCGATGATCAACACCGCGGGCGGCGCGTCGTCGACGGGGAATCAGGTCGTCGCGGCAGTCGGTTTTCGTACGCGCTTCTAACGATTCCGGCGGCGCGGCGCGGCGTGCGCAGTCGAGCGACAGAGCCCGAATCTATGGCTTGACAGGGCATGCGGCTTTGACGAAAGTGATTTCCCGTCAACGCCGAAGGAGCCGTTCAAATGCATGCCACATTCCGTCGTCCGTCGTTCAGCAGTGCGGTGTTCTACCGCGATCCGCGCGTCGCGCTCGAATGGCTCGAACGCGCGTTCGGCTTTACGCGCAGCCTGGTCGTCAACGATGCGGAGGGACGCATCGCGCACGCCGAGATGTCGTTCGGCGAAAGCGTCGTGATGATCGGCGCCGGCGGTTGGAGCGACTTCGCCGTCAGCCCGTCGTTGCTCGACGGCAAGAACACGCAATGCGTGCACGTACAGCTCGAGTCCGGCATCGACGCGCATTGCGAGCGGGCCCGCGCGGCGGGCGCCGTCATCCTGCAAGAGCCCGCCGATCAGTTCTACGGCGACCGCACGTACCGCGCTCGCGATCCTGAGCGACATGTCTGGACGTTCGGCCAGACGGTGCGCCGCGTTTCGCGAGAAGAAGCCGAGCAGCGCAGCGGGCTGACGATCGAAGGCTGGAAGTGAAAGCGGCGTGACGATGCGGCGTGCAGTTCGCACGGCGCATCGTTTCGTCTATCCGCGTCAAACCGTCACGCCGTTGCGTCGCCGCGAGAACGCGGCGTCGTTCCTCGTCTTCAAATCGATGTCCGTCTCGCGGGCAATCGGCCGCGCGCGGCGGCCCGGCACGTTCGCCGCCCGGCGTCGTCTCCACGTTTATCGGCGGGCTTTTCAGCACGCACGCCATGCCCGATTTCAACGGAATATGTCCGTCAAAATTCAGACATAATCGGCAATTTTTAAACGTAGAGGTGAATCGGTTATTGCGGCCCGAAATACTTCCATTTAATCGCATTATCGCGTTAAGCGATTTGCACAGTAGAATGGCGGCCGAGTGGCGGTATGATGCACGTCGCTTGTGCAAGGTGAATGACGAAGATTGTCCGCTTTGCAATATTCGAGTTCGATTTCGGGATGGATTGTCCGAATCGGGATGCGGCGGCCTTATTGACCGTGCATCATCCGTTCACGCTGGAATGCTGGAGACCAATAAACGATGGCGACACGGGGCGAATTCTCATTGAGCGAAGTGCCGGCGCACGAGCGCAAAGGCGTGCTGTCGATCACGATGGTGCTGCTCAGCTTCACGTTTTTCACGGGCACGATGTTCGCGGGCGGCAAGATCGGCGTCGCGTTTCGCGTCGTCGACATGTTGTGGGTCGCGGTTGTCGGCAACCTGCTGCTCGCTGTCTACGCGGCGGCGCTCGCGTTCGTCGCGTCGCGCAGCGGTCTGAACTCGGTGCTGATGGGGCGCTTCTGCTTCGGCGAGGTCGGCAGCAAGCTGTCCGACTTCCTGCTCGGCTTTGCCGAGCTCGGCTGGTATGCATGGGGCACCGCGACCGTCGCAATCGTGCTCGTCAAGCTGCTCGGCTGGCCCGCGTCGGTCACGACGCCGCTGATGGTGCTGTTCGGGTTCGGCTTCGCGATCACCGCGATCGTCGGCTATCGCGGGATGGACGCGCTGTCGCGCGTGTCGGTGCCGCTGATGTTCGTGCTGCTCGTCGTGTCGATGTGGATCGCGACGCGCGACGTCGGCGGCTGGCCCGGCCTCGCGAAGATCGTGCCGACGCAGCCGATGAGCTTCGCCGCCGCGGTCACGATGGTGTTCGGCACGTTCGCGAGCGGCGCGACCCAGGCGACCAACTGGACGCGGCTCGCGAAGAGCGGCCGCGCGGCCGTCGCCGCGAGCATGATCGGCTTTTTCGTCGGCAACGGCCTGATGATCGTCGCGGGCGCGTATTGCGCGATCGTCTATCAGCAGCCGGACATCGTCGAAGTGATGATGCTGCAAGGGCTGTCGATCGCGGCCGTCGTGATGCTCTGCATGAACCTGTGGACGATCCAGGGGCCGACGATCTACAACGTGTCGGCGGCCGCGTGCCATTTGCTGCGCACCGAGCGTCGCCGCGCGCTGACGCTCGTCGGCGCGGCGGTCGGCATCGTGCTCGCGATCGGCGGCATGTACGAACTGTTGATTCCGTTCCTGATCCTGCTCGGCTCGATCATCCCGCCCGTCGGCGGCGTGATCCTCGCGGACTTCTGGTATCGCCACCGCGGCCGCTATCCGGCGATCGCGACCGCGCCGCTGCCGCGCTTCAACGTCGCGGGGCTCGCCGCGTATGCGATCGGCGCGGCGCTCGCGTATGCGTCGCCGTGGATCGCGCCGCTCGTCGGCATTGCCGCGTCGTCGCTCTGCTACATCGTGTTCGTGCAGGTCGCGAGCCGCATCGCGCGTGCGCCGTCGATCCAGGGGGAGTGAAGCGATGAGTCTGACCGTCAGCGAGATCCTGCAACTGCCCGGCCTCGAAGAGCTCGAGCTGCGCGCGGGTGAGCGCGGCGTGCAGCGGCCGGTGCGCTGGTACTACGTCGCCGAGAACGAAGGCATCGCCGACTGGGTGATGGGCGGCGAGCTCGTGTTCGTCACCGGGATCAATCATCCGCGCGACGAGGCGAACCTGCTGCAATTGATTCGCGAAGGCGCGAAGAGCGGCATCGCCGGGATGGTGATCCTCACGGGCGAGGCGTTCATCCGCCGCATTCCCGATTCGGTCGTCGCGCTCGCCGAGCAGCTCGGGATTCCGCTGATCGAGCAGCCGTATCTGCTGAAGATGGTGATCGTCACGCAGCTGATCGGCACAGCGCTCGTGCGACACGAGAATACGCTGCGCTCGCAGCGCGACATCGTCAACCAGCTGCTGACGGGCGATTACCCGAGCATCGACATCGCGGCCCATCGCGCGCGCAACCTGCAGCTCGCGCTCGACCGGCCGCGCCGCGTCGTCGCGCTCAGGCTCGCGGGCGTGCCCGCGCTCTTCGACGGCCGCGATCCGGCCGCGGCCGAGACGCTGCTGCAGGATGCGCGGCGGACCGTCCAGCGCGGTCTCGACGACTGGCTGCGCGACGAGAACGGCGCGCTGCCCGTCGTCGAGCAGGGCGAACTGTTCGTGCTGCTGCTGCCGTGCGACGATCCGCGCTTTCGGAAGAGCAAGCTCGCGCTCGGCGCGCTGCGCGACGCGCTGAGCCGGCAAATCGGCCCGCTCGCGCTGTTCATCGGGATTTCGTCGACGGTCGGCGCCGCGCGCCATTACTGCCGCGGGCTCGCCGAGGCGCGGCAGGCGCTCGGCGTCGCCGAAGGGATGCGGCCGGGGCAGGGCCTGTGCGATTACAGCGAGCTCGGCGTGCTGAAGCTGCTTGCGGCGATTCCCGATCCGACGCTGATCGACAGCTTCGTGAAGGAAACGCTCGGTAATCTGCTCGACAGCAACCGCAAGCACCCGACGATGCTGATCGAGACGCTCGAGGCGCTGCTTCAGGAAAACGGCAATGCGATCAAGACGGCCGAGCAATTGGCGATCCATCGCAACACGCTCAATCACCGGCTGCGCAGGATCGAGACGCAGTCGGGGCAATCGCTCGCCGATCCGTATTTTCGGTTGAACGCGTCCGTCGCGCTGCTCGCGTGGCGGATGTCGGACACGCAACGACAGGAGTTCTGATGAAGCTCATCAACGCGACGCTGCGCAAGCGCAGCGGTCTTTTCAGCATCGCGCTCGACGGCGGCGCGATCGCGAGCGTCACGCCGCAGTCGGCGCGCGTCGCCGCGCAGGGCGCGGACGATATCGACGTCGAAGGCCGGCTCGTGATTGCGCCGCTCGTCGAGCCGCACATCCATCTCGACGCGGTGCTGACGGCGGGCGAGCCCGAATGGAACATGAGCGGCACGCTGTTCGAAGGCATCGAGCGATGGTCGCAGCGCAAGGCGACGATCACGCACGAGGACACGAAGACGCGCGCGCACGCGGCGATCGCGATGCTGCGCGATCACGGGATCCAGCACGTGCGCACGCACGTCGACGTCACCGATCCGACGCTCGCCGCGCTGAAGGCGATGCTCGAAGTGAAGGACGAGGCGCGCGGCCTGATCGATCTGCAGATCGTCGCGTTTCCGCAAGAAGGGATCGAATCGTTCGACGGCGGCCGCAGGCTGATGGAGCAGGCGATCGAGATCGGCGCGGACGTCGTCGGCGGCATCCCGCACTTCGAGAACACGCGCGAACAGGGCGTGAGCTCGATCCGGTTCCTGATGGATCTCGCCGAGCGCACCGGCTGCCTCGTCGACGTGCATTGCGACGAGACCGACGATCCGAACTCGCGCTTTCTCGAAGTGCTCGCCGAGGAAGCGCGCGTGCGCGGGCTCGGCGCGCGCGTGACGGCGAGCCACACGACCGCGATGGGCTCGTACGACAACGCGTATTGCTCGAAGCTGTTCCGCTTGCTGAAGCGCTCGGACATCAACTTCATCTCGTGTCCGACCGAGAGCATCCATTTGCAGGGCCGCTTCGACACGTTCCCGAAGCGCCGCGGCGTCACGCGCGTCGCCGAGCTCGACCATGCGGGGATGAACGTGTGCTTCGGGCAGGATTCGATTCGGGATCCTTGGTATCCGCTCGGCAACGGCAACATCCTGCGCGTGCTCGACGCGGGGCTGCACATCTGCCACCTGATGGGCTATCAGGATCTCGCGCGCAGCCTCGACTTCGTCACCGACCACAGCGCGCGGACGATGCATCTCGGCGAGCGCTACGGGATCGAGCCGGGACGGCCCGCGAATCTCGTCGTGCTCGACGCGAGCGACGACTACGAAGTGCTGCGGCGGCAGGCGAAGGCGCTGCTGTCGATTCGCGGCGGCGACGTGATCATGCGCCGGGTGCCCGAGCGCATCGACTATCCGGTCGTACGCTGACGCACGGCGGCGGGGCATATGCGTTCCGTCGCCGCCGTGCGCCGTCATTCGTGCCCGTGCTTGAGCCGCAGGCTCGCGAATGCGGCGACGACGAGCGCGATCGCGAGGAACGCGAGGCCGTTCTTCGCGTTGCCGGTCGCCTGCTCGATCGTGCCGACGACGGTCGGGCCGACGAAGCCGCCGAGCAGGCCGCATGTGTTGACGAGGCCGAGCCCGCCCGCGAGTGCGCTGCCGGACAGCCGTGACGCGGGGAACGTGAACACGATCGACTGCACGACGAAGAACATCGACGCGGCGACGCACACGCTGAGGAGCGCGGCCGCGGGCTGCGCATACGCCGCGCAGACGAGTCCCGCCGCCATCACGACGAGCCCCGCGCACAGCATCCGCCGCGACTGCGACGAGTCGCGTGCGAAGCGCGGCAGCGTCGCCGCGCCGAGCGCCGCGGCGATCCACGGCATCGCGGCCAGCAGGCCGATGACGATGGGCGTGAAGCGCCCCGATTCGCCGATGATGCCGGGCAGGAAGAAGATCATCGTGTAGATCGTCAGTTGATGGCAGAAATACACGAAGATCGCGAGCCAGATCTGCGGATCGCGCAGCGCGATGCCGAACGTATGCGTCCCGTGCGCGGACGCGCCCTCCGCCTGTTCGCTCGCGAGCGTGCGTTCGAGCGCGCGGCCGACTTCGGGCGCGAGCCAGCGCGCGTCGCTCGGCCGGTCCGGCAGGCGGGTCCAGACGACGAATGCAAGCGCGATCGCCGGAATGCCTTCGATCATGAACAACCATTGCCAGCCGTGCAGCCCGAGCGCGCCGTCGAGTTCGAGCAGCGCGCCCGCGAGCGGGCCACCGACGATGTTCGCGATGCACACGCCGAGCAGAAAATAGCCGGTCGCGCGTGCGCGTTCCTCGCGGCCGAACCAGTAGGTCAGATACAGCATCACGCCGGGAAAGAGCCCGGCCTCGGCGGCGCCGAGCATGACGCGCATCGCATAGAACGACGTTTCGCCGCGCACGAGCGCCATCGCGACCGACAGCGCGCCCCACGTGATCATGATTCGTGTGATCCAGAACCGCGCGCCGACGCGATGCATGATCAGATTGCTCGGGATCTCGAAGAGCGCGTACGTGAGAAAGAAGAGTCCCGCGCCGAGGCCGTAGGCGGCCGACGAAATGCCGAGATCGACGCCCATCGAATGCTTCGCGAACGCGATGTTCGTGCGATCGAGGAAGCTGATCACGTATGCGGTGATGAGGAGCGGCATCAGCTTGCGGAACAGCAGGCGGTTCAGCGACGTGCGGGCGTCGCCGGCGGGTGGACAAAGGGCTTCGGCGTGGTGAGCGGACATGGGTGCGACTCCGGTGGGAACGAGCCGGAGCGCACGGCAAGCACGGCGCTCCGCGTTCAGATGACGGGCAGATGCGCAGGTCGCGCGCCGGCGGCGCTCGTCGGGAGCGGGGCGAAAGGCGGCCTGCCGGGCATCGGCCTGCGCCGATGCCGCGTTTCTGCGCTTGCGTGTCGAATGGTCGGGCGGCGCGTCGTCAGAAATTGACCGCGTCGCCGCCCTTGAGCGCGAGCATCGCGCGCGCGTCGGCGGGCGTCGCGATCTCGAGCGACAATCCTTCGAGCACCTGACGAATCTTGCGCACCTGGGCGGCGCTCGATTCGGCGAGCTTGCCCGGCGCGATCCACAGCGAATCCTCGAGGCCGACGCGCACGTTCGCGCCCTGCGCGGCGCCGATCGTCGCGAGCGGAATCTGGTTCTTGCCCGCGCCGAGGATCGACCACACGTAGTCGCCGCCGAACAGGCGGTCGGCCGTGCGGCGCATGTGCGCGAGATCTTCCGGATGCGCGCCGATGCCGCCGAGGAGGCCGAACACGCTCTGGATGAAGAACGGCGGCTTCGCGAGTCCGCGATCGACGAAGTGCGCGAGGTTGTACAGGTGCGAGAGGTCGTAGCACTCGAATTCGAAGCGCGTGCCGTTCGCGCCGCAGCTCGTCAGGATCGTCTCGATGTCCGCAAAGGTGTTCTTGAACACGAGGTCGCGGCTTTTCTCCAGATGCTCGCGTTCCCACGGATGTCTGAATTCGCGGAACCGCTCGAGCATCGGATAGAGGCCGAAGTTCATCGAGCCCATGTTCAGCGACGCGACCTCGGGCTGGAAATGATGCGCGGGACGCAGCCGCTCCGCGACCGTCATGTGCGGGCTGCCGCCCGTCGTGATGTTGATCACCGCGCCGGTGCGCGCCTTGATGCGCGGCAGGAATTCGGCGAACACGGCCGGGTCTTGCGTCGGCCGGCCGTCGGCCGGATCGCGCGCGTGCAGGTGCAGGATCGCCGCGCCGGCTTCGGCGGCCGCGACCGCCGCTTCCTCGATCTCGCGCGGCGTCACGGGCAAGTGCGGCGACATCGACGGCGTGTGGATCGCGCCCGTCGGCGCGCAGGTGATGATGACTTTGCGGGTGCTGGCCACGTTAGGGCTCCTTTCGATGCTCGACCGTGAATGGCGATGGTTGATGGCGCGTCAGAGCGCCTCGACGTTGCCGCAGACGGAAATCGCCTGCCCGGAAATCCCGTGGCCGCCCGGCGAGCAGAGGAACAGCGCCGTCGCGGCGATCTCGTCCGGGTCGGTCATTCGCCGCAGCGAGATCTTCTCGAGATAGCGCGCTTCCATCCGATCGTAGTCGATGCCGAGCTGCGCGGCCCGCGCTTCGATCACGCGGCGCATCCGCGGGCTGCGGACGATGCCCGGCTGGATCGCGTTCACGCGGATGCCGAGCGGGCCGAGTTCGATCGCGAGGCTTTTCACGAGGCCGACGACCGCCCATTTGGTCGCCGAGTACGGCGTGCGGAACGCATAGCCCAGGCGTCCCGCGACCGACGACAGCGCGATGATCGCGCCGCCGTGCGGCGCGTCGCGCAACAGCGGCACCGCGCGCCGCGCGAACTGGAACTGCGCGTTCAGGTTGATCGCGACCGTCTGCTCCCATTGCGCGGGATCGATTTCGTCGATGCCGCCCGTCGGTCCGGCGATGCCGGCGTTGTTGACGAGCACATCGAGCCCGCCGAGCGTTTGCACGACGTCGGCGAACACGCGCTCGACGGCGGCCGGATCGGCGACGTCGGCGAGCGTCGTGCCGAGCGCGGCGCGCGACGGGCGGTCCGCAAGCCCGGCGAGCGCCTTCTCGGATGCGTCGCAGACGTGAACCTTGCCGCCGCATTCGGCGAACGCGTCGGCGATCGCGAGCCCGATGCCGGACGCGCCGCCCGTCACGAGTACGCGCAGACCGGCGTATGGCTTCAGTAGATCGAGTGCGGCCATGAGTGTCTGTCTCCAGTGATGTCTGTGGTTTTTTTGTGACGTCGCCGTGGTTTTCTCGGCGATCTGCAATCGTCGATCGCTCGCCGCGCCGCCGATGACGGCCCGGATGTGCGACGGGCGGCGCGCCGCGCGGCTTGCCTCGAAGGCTGCACCGCTTATTCGTTCGCGAGCCGGCGCGGCCCGAGTCGTTCGCGTTCGGCCGCGAGCGTCGCGGCGAGATCGTGCGCGGCGCCGCCGATGTCGAGCGCGATGCCCGCGCGCACGCCCGCGCCGTCGCGGCGCTCGAGCGCGTCGACGATCGCGCGGTGCGCGTCCATCGAGCGCCGCATGTGCGGGACGTCGAGCGCGACCATGTTCAGGAACGGGCCGATTCGCATCCAGAGGTTCTGGATGATCGCGCGCGTGCTCTCGCTCGCGCCGTGCGCGTAGATCGCGCTGTGGAACGCGAAGTTGCTTTGCAGGTACGCGCGGCTTCGGCCGGCTTCGACGTGCGCATTCATCGTCTCGCAGATGCGCCGCACTTCGGCGATCTGCGCGTCGGTCATCCGCGTCGCCGCGCGCTCGGCGACGCAGCCTTCGAGCGCGATCCGCACGTCGCGCAGCTCGCCCAGCATCTCGACCGTCATCGGCGGCACGACGAGCGCGCGGTTCGGGCCGTCGACGAGCGCACGCTCCGCGCGCAGACGCGTGAGCGCGGCGCGGACCGGCATCGTCGACGAGCCGACCGCCTCGGCGACGCTGCGCAGGCTGAGCGCCTGGCCGGGAGCGAAGCGGCCGCTCATCAGCGCCTGGCGGAGTTGCTGATAGACCTTGTCGGCCATCGTTTCCTGTTCGATGGCCTTGAGGGCGGGGGGGACGATGCGCGGCGCCAAAACGGACTCCTCAGGGTTTGATATGTGATCCGTGATCACACTTGTCATGTCACGCAGTGTTGTCGATGCGATGCGAGGAGTCAAGCGCGCGGCGATCAGGGAAAACGCGGGGGTCGTCGTGCCGACGCATCGAGCGAGACGTCGCTTCGGCGCGGTGCGGGAGATCGCGTCGCATGCGTGCGGTGAGGCGCCCGCGGCGCATCGCGCCGGAATGAATGCGCTGAAATCATCACTGGATCAGAAAAAGCCATTCGTTTCATGATCTGGCGGCGCATACGATGGTGCCATTCGTTCCCGTCGCGCTTGCTTGTCGATGCATGCGCGCGCTCATTCGATTCGTCATCGCTCATGTCCACCCCGATCGCATCCGCTTCGTCCGTTCCCGCCGCTCCGGCCGCTCCGGCCGCGCCCGCCGCTGCTCGCGGTTCGCGCGTCGAGTTCGCGGCCGTCACGCTGCTGACGGGCGTCGGCGCGGGCCTCGGCGGGATGCTGCTCGCGCCGCTGCTGCATGCGATCCGGCACGTCGCGTACGGATACGACGTCGCGCAAGTCGTCGGCGACGAGCGCTTCCTGCAGGACATGACGGCCGCGCCGCCGCTGCGGTGCATGCTCGTGCTGATCGGCTGCGGCGTCGTCGCGAGGGGGAGGCTGGTGGGCGCTGTACCGGTTCGGCGCGCCGCTCGTCAGCATCCGCCGCGCGGTGCGCGCCGACGATCCGCGGATGCCGGTCGTCAGCACGATGGTGCATGCGCTGCTGCGGATCGTCACGGTTGCGCTCGGCTCGCCGCTCGGCCGCGAAGTCGCGCCGCGCGAGACCGGCGCGATGTGGGCCGGGTGGCTCGCGCATCGCCTGCAGGCAGCCCGACGCGATGCGCGCGCGATGGTCGCGTGCGGCGCGGGCGCCGGGCTTGCCGCCGTCTACAACGTGCCGCTCGGCGGCACGCTCTTCGTGCTCGAAGCGAGTTGCTCATGCATCCGCCGAATCGAACCGGACGATAGCATCGTCCTCGCCGACGGTGCGACGACGCGCCGCGTATCAGGCCGAATGCCGCATGCGGATCGCGGAAGGCAGGCATGATCCGCCGAGCGCAAGACGGCTTCGCCTCTCGCACGTCAGGCATGAAGCGGAAACGGATCGAAGGAACGGTGCGCCGCGCATATATGGCGACAGCGTGAGGCGCGCAGTGACGATCGGCAATGCCCGTTGCATCGAGCATGCGACGGGCACCGCCGAATTCCGCGCAGCGACGCGCTATGCATCGCTTGGCGCGAGCACGGCGCGCGATGACACGTCAGGCGGGTGTCTCGGCGATGTACGACAGATGGAGATTCTGCCCCCAGCCGCTCGTCGTATAGTCGGCGCCGACATAATCGGTGCGACAGATGTTGACCGTGAAATCGGTGTTGGTGACGCTGATCACGGTGACCGCGAACGTGTCGGGGTAAGCGGGCGTGTGATTCGGATCCTGCAACGTACTTGCGATGACGATCGGCCTGGTGGTGAACGGGGCCGGGAACGGAATCTTGACGGTCAGCGGCGTGTTGGTCCACGGCTTGCTGGCCGGCAGTTTCTCGCGCGGACCGACCACGTGCGTACCGACGAATTTTTGCGTCATGTCGAATTCTCCATGGTTTTATTGATGTGGAGCGATGCACGGACGCGTCGAGCGACGGGCGACCGTAGGCACGTTATAGAAACCGTACGAAGCGCGGAACAACCAGGAAGTCTTGTAGGTTGCGCATGTCGACTGTCGATGAGCGGAAGCCGCGAACGCGGAGCGGGGCGAGCGGGAGACGCCCCCGTTCCGCGATCGATCCGGCGCACGAAAGCGAGTGCGATGCGGCGGGCCCGAAGCGTGTCGCACGCGGCCCAGGTTCTCGAGCCGGCCGAGACGGAAATCGTGAATGCAATCGATCGTTCGCGATTTCCGTCGCCGCGCTTCGTGTGAAGGTCAGCGCTTCCCGTCGGTCAGCGTCTTCAGAAACGCGACGATGTCGCGCATGTCCTGCTCCGTCATCGCCGGTCGATCGCCGGGCTTGCGGTCGAACGGCGCGTCGGCGACGTCGACGTTCGCGCGGTATGCGGGCGGGATGTCGTCGTATTGCAGCACGCGACCGCTTGCGTCGCGCGGATAGATCTTGCCCGGATCGGTATTGCGCACGTTGTAGAACGCGAGCACCTGATCGAGCGAGTGATAGACGCCGTTGTGAAAGAATACGCGGCGCGTCGCGACGTTGCGCAGCGACGGCGTCGCGAACATCCCGCAGTATTGCGTCTGCGTCTTGAGGTCGTCGCGGAACGGCCCGCAGATGCCGAGATCGTGGAACGCCGGATTGCGGTTCTGCGCGAGCGCGCGGTTGCGCGGCACGCCGAGCGCTTCGTACTGGTAATCGGTGAACATCGGCGGCAGCCCGTCGACGCTCGGCTTCGACAGATGGCAGCCCGCGCAATTGGCCTTGTGCGGATCGTCGAAGAGCCGCAGCCCGCGCAACTCGGCCTGCGTGAGGCGCGCGTCGCCTTCGAGCCAGCGGTCGTATTTGCTCGAATACGGATGGAACGACCGATCCTCGACCTGGTAGCGCGCGATCGCGAACATCGCTTCGGACACCGCAAGACGCGCGTCGTCGAAGATGCGCGGGCCGAACAGTTGCCGGAACTGCTGCGCGTACCGCGCGTTCGCGAGCTTGCGCGCGACGTCGTCGATGCTCGCGTTCGCCATCTCGACAGGATTCAGCAGCGGACCGAATGCCTGCTGCTGCAGCGTATCCGCGCGGCCGTCCCAGAACATTCCGCCTTGCGGCACGAGTTGCGGCGCGGCGTCGGCGCCCGCCGTCTTCTGCGCGCGGACGACGCCCGCTGCCGACGCGGCCTGCTGCGCGACGCTCGCCGCGTCGTCGTTCTCGGATGCGTCGGGACCGATGCTGAAGTTCGGCTGACGGTACAGATACATCAGCGACGGCGGCGGCCGGTAGCCGGGCTGCGACAGCGCGGCGCCGCCCAGTTGCACGTCGAGATCGTTCGGCGGCCCGTATGCATGGTCTGGGCTGTGGCACGACGCGCACGACTGACGGCCCGACGCGGACAGCGACGGATCGAAGAACAGTGTTTTGCCGAGCTGCGCGACCACGCTCAACGGCTCGGCGGCCGGGCGGCGCAGCACGACCGGATGCGGATTCGCACCCGTCAGGTCTTCGACGATCGCGCCGACCGCGTCCGGCGCATGCTCGGGAAATGCGAGCGCGAATGCGGCGAATGCGAATGCGCCGAACGCGGCGAGCGACAGCGCGTGACGCACGGCGCGCGCATTGCGGCGGGGTGCGTCGACTGATGCGGCGGCACGCGCCGACGCGGCGGATTCGGCGAACGGAGTGGACCGGTCGGATCCGGCGGAGCTGGAGCGGGAAGAAGAGGCGGGCTGGGCGGAAAGCGGCTCGGCCATGCTGGAACGTTCGGTCGTCATCGTGCGAATGAAAAATCCGGCGCATGCGCCGCCGGAACGACGGCGGCCGGCGCTGTGCGCGCCGGCCGGTTGCGGGTCGGACGCGTCGAGCGGTTGCGCGCCGCGCGACGCCCGATGATCGGTCAGATCGAGGGCGGCGTCGCGACCTTCGTGCCGAGCGTCGGATCGAGATACAGCGGCGTCGTGTTCACCGTGCCCGAGAAGTCGAACAGATCGCGGATGTCGCCTGCCGTCGCATCGAACGAGCCGCCGCCGATCCGCTGGCCGCCCAGCCAGTTGTCCTCGATGAAGCGGACGATCGACGCCTGATCGATCAGCGCGTGGCTCACGTAGTTCTGCTTCGCCCACGGCGACACGACGACGAACGGAATCCGCGTGCCGGGGCCGCAGCGGCCGTTGACGGCGCCGCCGCCTACGCCCGTCGTCGCCGCGCCGGAGCCGCACACACCGTTGCCGTTCAGCTGATCGACCGCGTCGAACGACGCGCGCGTCGGCTTCGTGTACGCATGGTCATACCAGCCGTCCGAGTCGTCGTACGTGACGATCACCGCGGTGTTCTGCCAGTCGGGCTGCTGCTGAAGGAAGTTGATGACTTTCGTCACGAACTGTTGCTCGTCGAGCGGATCCGAGTAGCCGGCGTGCGCATCCTGCGCGGCGGGCGCCTTCAGGAAGCTGACCGACGGGAAGTTGCCCGCCTTCACAGCCGCGAAGAAGTCGTCCGAATCGTACTGGTGGTTCGCGGGCTCGGCCGTCTTGCCGTCCGTCTCGACGCTCGCGCCGATCGCGGCGACCGAGCTCGGGCGCGTGTGCTGCGGGTTGGCGGTCGACGCGTAGTACTGGAACCAGTTGTGGTGCGGGATGTAGTCGGACGTCGCCGCGTTCACCGCGGTCGCGATCGTGCTGCGCTTGCAGCCCGTCGTGCCGTTCGCGTTCGTCGTCGACAGGTTGAAGCCGCCCATGAAGCCGCCCCACGTGATGTTCCGCGCGTTCAGCAGATCGCCGATGTTCTTGCCGGACATCATCGCCTGGTCGGTCGTGCTCGAGCATGCGTCAAAGCCCGGGTCGACGTCGTTGATCATCGTGAGGCCGCCCTGGCCGTCGTTGATGTAGTACGACGTCTTCGCGAGCGTCGACACGGCCTTCGACGTCTTCACGATCTGCATCCCGTCGGTCTGGCCGGCGATCACGTTGAGCGCGCCCGGCGTCGACGGACCGTAGGTCGACGTGTATGCGTTGTCGCTCATCGCGAAGCGCTGCGCGTAGTTCCACAGCGCAGTCACCGTGTTGCCGTCGAAGTAGCCCATCACCTGGCCCGTCGTGCCGAACGCGCCGGCGCCGCCGCTCGAGCCGTTGCCGGTGTATTTCGGGAAGAGGTCGGCGAGGCCGTTATCGTACGCCTGCTCTTCGGCGGTGTACGCGTGGTTCTGGTCGGCCGTCGCGGCCTGCGTGCGGTCGAGGCGGAACGGATTCGTCGCGCCCGTGCCGTTCGCCGGATTCGTCGCGTTCGGGTTCGCGGTCAGCAGCAGGCCCGACAGGCCGTTGATCGACGGCGTGCCCGACGCGGCGCTGAACGCCGGCTCGCCCGACGGGTTCGCGGCGTTCGGATAGGTGCCGAAGTAGTGGTCGAACGACACGTTCTCGCCGTAGATCACGACGAGATGCTTGATCGGCGTCGCGGTCTGCAACGCGTTTTGCGATGTGACGGGCGCCGCGCTGTCGGTGTCGCCGCACGCATAGAGGGCGATGGCTGATCCGACGCACGCGGTGGCGATCAAGGCTCGACGAAGCATCTGGTAGGACTCCAATGAAAGACCGCTCGAGCGACGCGAATCCGTGGCGGATCTCGCGACGGAAATCGGCTGCGCGGGAAGGGCTAGCGTCACGAGCGCGCCGCGCCGTGCGCCGGAAACGAAACGGCTGCATTGGACCAGTTTGGTATGAAGCTATGGAGGCGATGTGCCTTCGATAAAATTACAGGCGGATGTCGGCGGCATTACGGGCGGGGGCGTGGGGAAGCGGGCCATGCGCCAAGCCGAGCATGCGTGCGGCTTGCGCCGCGTCGTTGCGCGTCGCGCACGTGACGGCGCGCGACGTGCGACGCGGCGTTACTTCGCCTTGCTGCGAGCGATGGCGTGCGGCATGTCGCGCGCCGCCCGCGATCGCGTCATGGCAGAAGTCGATTCAGCCGCGCCCGCTGTTCGAAGAGCGCCGGCCACGCGTGCACGACGCTGCCCGGCTTGCCCATTCCCCAGCCATGGCCGCCCGTCTCTGGCACGCGTGCAGCTCGCCGGGTACCTGCGCGGCGCGCAGCGCGCTCGCCATCGGCAGGCTGTTGTCGTCCGGCGCGATTGGATCGTCGAATGCTTGCGCGAGAAACGTCGGCGGCGTGCGCGCGCTCACGTGCAGATTGACCGACAGCGCTTCGCTGTCGGTCTGCGCCGGATGTGCGCCGACGACGTGCAGACGCGTGCGCGTGCGATCGAACGACGGCATCATCGTGCGTCGTCCGGATGGACGCGTCGCGTCGCGCAACTTCATCGGCATCCTCGCGTCGGTGAACTGCTCGGCGACCGTGATCAAGCAGATCGCCGCATGGTTCGCGCCGGCACGGCTCGCGGCGTTTCCGAACGTCGATGGCGTCGTCGCGTTCGCGCAGCCGTGCATCGTCGCGCGGCCGCCGCGCGGCTTTCGAGTCGATCGCCCTCACAACGGTTCGCCGATCTGATGCGCGATCGCGTAGCGGACGAGCGCCGATTCGTTCGGCAGTTCCAGCTTGTCGAGCACGTGCGCCTTGTAGATCCGGACGGTCTTCGCGCTGATCCCGAGCGCTTGCGCGATCTCGGCGGGCGTGTCGCCGGACGCCAGGTGGCGGAACACTTCGAATTCGCGCTTCGACAGCCGCTCGTGCAGCGGCGCGTCCGACTGCGAATGAAGGTTCTCCGCGAGTTGCTCGGCGACATGCATGCTGACGTACACGCCGCCCGAGGCGATCTTGCGAAGCGCGGCGATCAATTCCTCGCAGCCGCTTTGCTTCGTGAGGTAGCCCGATGCGCCGGCCCGGAACGCATCGGCCGCGTGCCGCTGATTCGTCTGTGCGGTCATCAACAGGATGCGCATCGACGGCGCCGCCTGGCGGATGCGATGGATCACGTCGGCGCATTCCCGGCCGAGGGTGGTCTGATCGAGTATCGCGATATCGGCATGACCGTGCTTGACGAGCTCGAATGCGGATGCCGCGTCGCCCGCTTCCCCGTCGATTTCGAAATCACCCGATTTTTCGAGAATATGTCGCAGGCCGTCGCGCAGCACGACGTGACGGTCGACCATCAACAGCTTGATCATCAGTGAAGTCTCGCAGCTCCAATATCCCATGGCCGTCGTGTCTCGGTAGTCGGCACGCGTTCGCGCCGCGTCGCGACGAAGCGCGAACGCATCTGGCGAGCCGGCCGAACTCCGGACGCTTGTTCCCCGGGCCGTTGCGTCGCGCCAAGCGGCGAGCGGGTTTCCCCGAGCGCGTCGCACGCGTCGCGACAGGTCGCCACGGCTTGAAAAGCAAAGTCGAAACCGCCGCTTCGAGCGAGCCGCGCGGCGCTGACGATACCCGGCGGCATGCGATGCGACGCGTGCCTTCCAGGTTCTCGTTCGTATCATCGGGATCGTCGCCCGCCGGTGGCGGACGTGTGGCCAAAATGCGAGCGCCACGTTTCAATTTTATGCCGGAATGCTTACGCAATCCTGATCGTTGCGCGCGCAATCGCATCGGTGAAATCGCGAATGGCGTGCCGGCGCGCTGTTTTGCGAATTGTTCATACCGTAGGACGACTGCGCTTTCGCGCAATGCGAAGACAGGCCGAGGCCGCTTTCCGTTCTTCGTGATCCGAAGCATGCGATGCACGGTGCTCGACGATCACGCAAGTTCCCGCATCCGCTCATTGCTCGCGCGTTTGCATGTGTACCGGCGACGCGATCCACGAATTGCGATACGCCGTGTCGACGCGAATGGCATGCCGACGCGTTCCGGCCGGTTCGGTCGTGTGAATCGATCGCGCCGCGACGGAACGCATGCTTTCATCGCCTCGCGGCGCACGATGCGACATGTGCGCGCAGGCGGGTGCGGGTCGGAACGAGGAAAGCGTTTCTGAAACGTCGATGTTTGGCATCGGCATGCGCATGGCATCGATCGAACCGTGGCACAACTGCAGCGCATTGCGCGATCGAATCGACTGCGGATTCGGCAAATTCCTACATGTCGGTGCACAGCGGCTGTGTGCTTATCTCGCAATTGCCGATTTGCTTTCGCGGTCCCGACCTGCACAGTGCGATGGAACGCAGTTTCCCATCGCAGTTGAAACGAGGGCGGTGTGGCCGGCGCAGGCTGACGCCGCTCGATGTCGGAGACATGACCATGTTGACGCCGCATGAATTCTCGACGTTGTTGTGCATCGCTCGCTCGCCCGAAGACGTCGACGTGGCGGACCCGGAATTCGTTTCTCTCGTCGAAATGGGACTCGCGATGACGACGGCGCGCGGACTGCCGGTCGCACGGGAGCCGCTCTTGACGTCGCGCGGCCGTGAATTGCTCGAACGGATCGTGTGCGCGAAGTCGGCCGCCGTACAGCGGATGTGACCGTCGGCGAGTCGCGGCGCATGCGCGATTCGCGCGTGGTCGGACGACGATTGCAGCGTGTGATGACGTCGTCGGGCGATCGACGAATGATGCCTTTGTCGACCGTCACATTGTTTGGCGGATCGATCTCGCATGCGGCACGGAACGCATGCGTTTCCGTCCCATTGTTGATGCAACGCAAGCCATGCGTCGCGCGATGGCGCACGCTCATCGTCAGCCAGCCGTTCACGCGGGGCATCGCACGCCGACCGCCTCGCGCGCGGCGTTCGGCGCATTCGACGCAACGCAGAAAAGCGCGGCGTCAGGCAAGCGAAGCGAGCCGGCGCGCGCCGATGCGTGCGTTGAGCCTCATCAATCAACGGGCGACAAGTATGGAACACACGCACCGCCTATCCGAGAACGCAACGCGATTGCTCGCGTTGCTCGATGCGTTGCTCGCGGAGTTGTACGGCGAGCGGAACGGCCATCGCCACGCGACGCTCGACGCGCAGTTCGAGCGCGATCTCGGCTTCGACAGCCTGACGCGTGCGGAGCTGTTCGACCGAATCGAGCGTGCGTTCGGCGTACGCCTGCCGGTCGACGTGTTCGCATCCGCCGCGACGCCCGCGGACGTCGTGCGCGTGCTGGCCGACGCACACGCGCACGCGCAACCGCAGGCCTTCGCCGATGACGAAGCCGTGTCGATGTCGCCCGCCGCCGCATGGCCCGTCGACGTCGACACGCTGATCGACGCGCTGCGCTGGCATGCCGAGCGTCATCCGGATCGCGTCCATCTGCGGCTGCTCGAAGACGGCCTGACGGCGACGCCGCTCACGTATGGCGAGCTGTATTGGCGCGCGTCGAGCATGGCGAACGGCCTGCGCGAGCGCGGAATCGATCCCGGCGACACGGTCGCGCTGATGCTGCCGACGGGGCTCGACTACTTCGTGTCGTTCGCCGCGATCCTGTTCTGCGGCGCGATTCCGGTGCCGATCTATCCGCCCGCCAATCTGGCGCAGCTCGACGCGCACGTCGAGCGCCACACGCCGATCCTCGAAAACGCGCAGATCAAGGCGCTGATCGCATTTCGCCCGGCCGTCTCGATCGCGCAGTTGCTGAAGCTGCGCGTGAGCACGCTGCAGCACGTGTTCACGCCCGAGCAGATCGCGGGCCGCGAGCATCTGCCGCCGTTTCGCGCGGCCGCCGACGACGTCGCATTGCTCCAGTACACGTCGGGCAGCACCGGCACGCCGAAGGGCGTGATGCTCAGTCATGCGAATCTGCTCGCGAACATCCGCGCGATGGGCGACCGGATGCGCGTCGACGCGACGGACGTGCTCGTGAGCTGGCTGCCGCTGTATCACGACATGGGGCTGATCGGCGCGTGGCTCGCGCCGCTTTACTTCGGCATCCCGGCGATCGTGATGTCGCCCGTCGCGTTCCTCGCGCGGCCGGCGCTCTGGCTGCGTGCGATCTCGCGGTATCGCGGCACGATCACCGCTGCGCCGAACTTCGCGTACGAGCGCTGCGCGCGGCGTCTCGCCGCGCTCGAACCGACCGAATTCGATCTGTCGTCGCTGCGCTTTGCGTTCTGCGGCGCCGAGCCCGTCAATCCGGACACGCTGCGCGCGTTCGCCGCGCGCTTCGCGTCGTGCGGCTTCGATGCGCGCGCGCTGGCGCCTGTCTACGGGCTCGCGGAAAACACGCTCGGATTGACGTTTCCGACGCCGGCGCGCGGACTGTGGGTCGATCGCATCGCGCGCGAACCGCTCAACGCGAGCGGCCGCGCGACGCCCGCGCCCGGCGACGCGAATGCGCTCGACGTGCCGAGCTGCGGCTATCCGCTCGACGGCACCGAGCTGCGGATCGTCGATGACGGCGAGCGCGAGGTTGCCGAGCGGCAGGTCGGGCGCATCGAGTTTCGCGGCACGTCGGCGACGCGCGGCTATTACCGCAATCCCGCGCAGACCGCGCGCCTGTTCCACGATAGCTGGCGCGATACCGGCGATCTCGGCTACGTCGCCAACGGCGAGCTGTACGTTACCGGACGCGCGAAGGACATGATCATCCGCGGCGGCCGGCATTTCTTTCCATACGAGCTGGAGAAGGCGATCGAGCGGCTGCCGGGCGTCGTGACGGGCGGCGTCGCGGTGTGCGGCGGCGCCGATCCGGTGAGCGGAACCGAGCGCGTCGTGATTCTCGTCGAGAGCGACGCAACCGATGACGCCGCGTGCGAGCGTCTGCGCGCGAGCGTCAACGACGTGACGGCCGCGCTCTGGGGAATGCCGGCCGAGCAGGTGAGCGTCGTCGCGCCGCACGGCATCCTGAAGACGCCGAGCGGCAAGATTCGCCACGCGGCGACGCTCGAGCAGTTCGAGCGCCATGCCGGACGGCTGCCGCAGGCGCCCGCGTCGTGGCGGCAGTTCGCCGACCTGGCGGCCGGCAGCGTCGCGCCGTTCGGCCGGCGCGCATCGCGGCGCGCGGCACACGTGCTCCGGGGGCTGTACTGCTGGGCGCTCGCGGCGCTGCTCGCGCCCGCGCTGTGGGTGCTCGTCGCGTACCGGAAGGATCTTCAGGACAATTGGACTCTCGCGGCATACGCGTGCCATACGTTCCTGCGTTTCGCCGGCGTGCGCACGAACCTGATCGCCGATCCCGACGCGCTCGCGGCCGGACCGTCGATCGTCGTCGCGAATCATACGAGCTATATGGACGTCGTTGCGCTGCTCGCGCTGCTGCCGCACCCCGTGCACTTCGTCGCGAAGCGCGAACTCGCGACGCGACCGTTCGTCGGCCGTTTCCTGCGCGCGCTCGGCACGCGGTTCGTCGAGCGGCGCGAATACAGCCGCAGCGTCGAGGACGAGGCGCGGCTCGTCGCGCAGGCGGCCGCCGACGATACGCTGCTGTTCTTCCCGGAAGGCACGTTCACGCGCGCGGCGGGGCTCGCCGCGTTCCGTCTCGGCGCGTTTCGCGCGGCGTGCGTCGCGCAGCGGCCGGTGGTGCCCGTCGTGGTGAGCGGCGCGCGCGCCGTGCTGCGCGACGGCGATTGGCTGCCGCGCCGCGGGGAGATCACCGTGACGATGCTCGCGCCGATCCGGCCCGACGGCACGGATTTCGGCGCGATGGCGCGGCTGCGCGACCGCGCGCGCGGCGCGATTCTCGCGCACTGCGGCGAGCCGGACTTGCGCGACGGCGGCGGTCAGCGCGTGGAGTTCGCGCCGGCCGCATAATGCGCGCGGCATTCCGCCTCGCGCCCGCGCACCACGCGCCTGCCGATCAGCGCGCCGCGCGTTTCGGTGACGACGGTGCGCTGATGCTCGTCGTGTTCGGGGTCGTAGAAGTACAGGATCACCCAGTCCGCGGTGCGGCCAAGCTCGTGCGCGCGTCCGGTGTGCGAATAGAACGCCGTGAAATGCCAGTCGTCGCGCGTCGCGTGCAACACCGGCAGCCACGCTTCGTGCCGCGGGTTCAGCCGCTTCGGCGCGATCATCGGCAACGTGCCGGCCGCGGCCTTCTCGCGATAGAGGCGGTCGACGTCGAGCAGCACGGATACGGGCGGCTCCTGCGCGGGCGTCGCGCCACGCACCAGCGCCTGCCTGCCGCGCCGGCGACTCAGCAAGTCCTCGAGCGCTGCGCGGATGCCCGCGATCCGTCGCGGACCGAGCCCTTCGACCGTCGCGAGCCGGCCGTCGTGCACGGCGAGTTCGAGGTCTTCGAGCGTGTCGATGTGGAGCGCATCGTGGATGCGCTCGGCGAGCGCCTGGCCGACTCCGGGCACCATTCGGAACGACAGCGTCGGGCTTGCCGAGCCGCGCAGGCGATCGAGTTGGCGCCAGCGGTCGGTGATCAGCATCTCGGCGATCGCGCGCGCGATGCCGAGGCCGATGTGCGGCAGCGCGTCGAGCGCTTCGATGCCGCCCGCGTCGAATAGCTCACGGACGTCGCGACCGAGGCTCGCGATCGTATCGGCGGCCGAGCGATACGCGCCGGCCCGATACGGATTCGCGCCCTGCGCGTCGAGGAGCTGCGCCGCCTCGAGCAGTCGGTCCGCGATGCGCCGGTTGTCCGGCGCGGCGGTAGGTAGGGCAGTCTGCATCGTTCGAAGGCGGTTGATTGCGCGGCGAGGCCGGGGTTCGCGTCGGCGAGCGATGCGAATGCGTGTTGCGTGTTGCGTGGGGCGATCGAGCGACGCGGTTCCGGCGCGCACGGCGAACGGCGCGCGCCGTTCGAAGCCGCCGAATCCGCTGCGCGCGCGGCTGCGAGTCGGAGCGTCGAGGACGGCACGGGCTCATGAGCGCCGGCGCCGTATCCGTATCCGCATCGCATCGCATCGCATTGCATTGCATCACGCCGCGATCGACCGATCCTCTGGAAAATTCTCATCGAACGAATGCACGGGAAATTGACGATCGTCAACGGTGTGCGATTGGGATGCGTGTGGCGACGCTTGTCGGTGCGCGACGTTTCCCGCCGTGCGATGCGGGGCCGGCACGACGGAGCGCGATCCGGAAACGCGGTCCCGCATGTCGTCGATCGGCATGTCGCCGTGCATGGGCCTGCCGAGGCCGAAACGACAGCGGTCGCCATGCATGGCTTGCGGTTTGCGCCGCGTGAGGTCGGGCCGGCGCGCGCTGGCGGCGATATGACGAAATCACTGACGCCGTGTCGGGCGAACGGCGCGACGCGCGCGGGATCGAACGGTGCTTCCGCTTCCGATCGTCGCGTTCGTGCGCGTGCGGCGCTCGCATGCGAGTCGAGCGAACGTCTGCGATGTCGCATCCGTCTGCCGCGCGCGCCCGGAGCCGTTCGCAGCGGCACGCGCCGCGCACGCGTAGTCAGACCGCCGCGCCGTCAATCTCTCGCGCGGCGTCGCGAATCGCACCGATCGTCACGTTCGCGCAGGCGCATTCGCCTCGTGTTTTACCAATATCTGGTACGCGGCGGCATTCTGTTGCTCACGGTGCTGTTCGACCCGTATCGTCGCAATCAGCGGCGCGCGATGAGGGGCTGACGGCCGCTCGGCTGCGCCCGGGATGAAAGGACGCAAGTGGGGTTCGTTCGGTTGCCGCCTGGCCGGATGGCGGCGCGAGCAGTCGAGCAGCCGAGCGGAAACGACAAATCCCGCCTCGCGCGCGCTCGACGCCTGCAGCCATCCGGCTGCGGAGAACGACGACGATATCTGGAGGCAGCATGGAACAATCGAATCGACCGTCGCGTCCGAACGCGGAGAACGCGGAGAACGCGGAGAACGCGGAGAACGCGGAGAACGCGGAGAACGCGGAGAACGCGGAGAACGCGGAATCCGCCGCCACGCTGCTGGTCGACTGCCGGAACGCGCTCGGCGAGGGTGCGACGTGGTGCGACGCGACGCGCGCGCTGTATTGGACCGACATCGAAGGCGCGCGGCTATGGCGATACCGCGCAGACGACGCGCACGGCAGCGCGGCGACCGAAACCTGGGAGATGCCCGAGCGCCTTGCATGCTTCGCGTTCACCGACGATCCGGACGTGCTGCTCGTCGGCCTCGCGTCGCATCTCGCGTTCTTCGACGTCCGCCGTCGTACGTTTACGCGGATCGTCGACGTCGAGCCCGATCTGCCGACGCGGCTCAACGACGGCCGCTGCGACCGCGCGGGCGCGTTCGTGTTCGGGACGAAGGACGAGGGCGGCGGGGCGCCGCGCGCGATCGGCGGCTACTATCGTCTGAATGCGGATTTGAGCGTGCAGCGGCTCGCGCTGCCGCCCGTCGCGATCGCGAACGGCATCGCGTTTTCTCCGGACGGATCGAGGATGTACTTCTGCGATTCGCCGACGCGGGAAATCCACGTCTGCGACTACCGGCCGGGCGGCGGCGTCGATCGCGTGCGATCGTTCGTGCGACTGGGCGACGCGGATGGCGAGCCCGACGGCTCGACCATCGATGCGAACGGCGGCCTGTGGAACGCGCAGTGGGGCGGCGCGCGAGTCGTGCGTTACGACTCGCGCGGCGTCGTGACCGACCGCATCGCCGTACCGACGCCGCAGCCGAGCTGTGTGACGCTCGACGGCGGCGGGCGGCTGTACGTGACGAGCGCGCGCGTCGGTCTCAGCGACGACGCGCTGGCGAGCGATCCGCATGCGGGCGGCGTGTTCGTCGCGGACACCCGACATGCAGGCTTGCCGGCATCGAGGTTTGCGTATCGCGGTTCGCGCTGAAGCGAAAGACGGGGCAACGGCGCGCCGGCTGCGGCGGCGCGATCTCCGGCATCGCGTGCGATACGCCGCCCGCACAACGTGCGCGCACGGCGTTTCACGTCTTTTGCTGTTTTGGCGCGGCTGGCGTGTGATCGGTGCGGGCGTCTGCCGGCAGGGGCGCTCACAAGCCAAGCATCAAGTTGCTTCGGCTGCCGGCGTTTTCCGGCGGCCACGCTGCTCGAGCGGGATCTTCTCCTTTCCGCCACGAACGGGCGTCCCGCTGTCATTGAGCGCGCGCCGCCGCTATTGCGACGCCTTTGCACCGCGTGACACCGGCTCGGAGACGGATCGTTAGCAGACGAGAACATTCGCGCGCAGGCGCTCGGCGTGCATGTTCGAACCCCGCCTTGTTAATTTATTACAAGTCGGTCAATTATTTCTTGCGATTGCGTGACGATTTCTTACACAATGGCTGCCTCCGGTTCGTTCAGGGATATCGACCGGCGATAGTCTCGCCGTACCTGAAAGCCGTGTTTTCTTCTGATTCCCGCATTGAACCGCAGCAGAGGTAGATCATGTCCCGTCCCGTTTTCGAGGCCGTACGATTGGACGACGTCGTATTGCAACCTTCTCCGATCGACCCGGCTTGGATTCTCGAAGGGAATCCTGTCGCGCGCAGCGGTCAGTGGTCCTGCAGTCCCGACTCGACGACATCCATGTGGGTCTGGGATTGCACCGCGGGGCGTTTCAACTGGCACTTCGACTGCGACGAAACCATACATGTGATCGAAGGCGAAGTGATCGTCACGTCGGAAGGCCACGAGCCGCGCACGTTGCGGGCGGGCGACGCCGCGCTGTTCCACGCCGGCAGCCGCGCCGAATGGCACGTGCCCGAGTACGTCCGCAAGCATGCGATTCTGCGTCCGCCTATCTCCAGGCCGGTGCTGTTCGTTCACAAGGTCGTCCGCAAGTTGAGCAGCACGCTGAGATGAGACGCGCGCGGAGAGTCTGCCCGGTCCGGAGAGGGCGCGAATCCCGCGGCCTACTTTGCTCGCTTTGACTTTGCTTTTCCGCCGGATGTATTGAGCGCGATCGCGGCATGGATGAGGGCCTTGAACGCGTGCTCATCCAGCGCCTCGCCCTCATGGATGTCGATTGCGCGCCTTACGTTTCCGTCGAGGCTTGAGTTGAAGAGCTTGGCCGGATCCTCCAGCGATGCCCCCTTGGCGAAGGTCAGCTTCACGATCGACTTGTAAGACTCGCCGGTGCAGATGATTCCGCCGTGCGACCATACGGGCGTGCCCATCCATTTCCATTCCTCCACGACGTCCGGGGCCGCCTCCCGAATGAGCTTGCGCATTCGGCTCAAGGTTTTTCCGCGCCAGTCTCCGAGCTCGGCGATTCTTTTGTCGATCAGCTCAGAGGCCGACCGGCCCTCGGTCGAATTCGGCTTTTCCATGTTCTCCTCCTGAGACTTCCAGACTCGTTCAGATTTCGGGGAGGCTTTTCGCTGCGCTCGGGGGCGTCGGATGTCTTCGTGTTCGCTGCTGTCGGCTGCTTGGCGGACACCTACATGGACTTTGACGCCGTCGCGGCGGGCACGACGGAGCGGGCGGGGCCTCGGCAGCTGGCTGCGCTCCTCGCACAATACTCGATTCCCGCTGCGCTCGCGCGCGCTTCGCCTTTCGGCCGAGGGCGGTCGTTCGGCTCGATACCCCAATCGTTGACGCACGGACACGAGCGTCGCGATTGAGACGGGTTGGCCTGATAGAATACGCAGTCGCCGACTCTCCGAGGTTCCATGATGAGAATTGACGCCGCTCCTCCATCAGGATACTCAGGGGTATCCCTTCGGCAACTCGAACGCTCGGATGTGGACGCCTGGTATTCGTACCTGAAGCTCCCGCACGTCTTCGAGCATACGAGCTGGGACTTGCGATCCCGGGAAGACCTCATGCCGATGTTTGACGGATTCGAATCGACGTCTGCTCAATCAGTCCGGCGCCTGGCGATCATCGGAGATGACGACCGGAAACTGATCGGCACGATCGGGTTCCATACCGTCTCCGATGTGAACCGCACGGCAGAGATCGCCTACGACCTTTCTCCTTCGCATTGGGGAAGAGGGATCGCTAGCGCTGTATGCGCCGCCGTCACCGCCTGGTCGTTCGGCGCGTATGGTTTTGTTCGTGTTCAAGGCACGGTGTTGAAGACCCACTCGCGTTCGGGCCGCGTGCTCCACAATTGCGGTTACCGATACGAAGGCTTGCTTCGGTCCTACCGCATGGTGCGAGGCGTACCCGGAGACTTTGCGCTCTATTCGCGATTGGCGACTGACTAACGCGCATCCGGGATCGGCGAATTTCGGACGTCCGGCATCGCCTGCCGATGCCCGGAAAGCCGTAGCGGATCGGGCGGCTTACCTCGCCTGGAATTCGTTCGTTATCCGGTTTGACGGCGACTGATACGAGGGCGCATCGCCGCCTTCAGGAAAATCGCGAAGCGACGGCCGCGAGAAAAAGCCTGGTGCCCACAGGGCGGGATTTGAACCCGCACGCCTGTCGGCACTCCCCCTCAAGATAGTGCGTCTGCCCATTCCGCCGCCTGGGCAAAGGGGCGCCGCTGTAACGATTGAATGCGCGTTTGTGAACGCAGCGTATCCCGGAAGCCGGCCGCTACACCCGATCAAGCAGGTCGCGCAGCACCTTCGCCCCGTCGGCCCCTTTCGCCGCATCCGCCCATAGCCTGTCTATCATCTTCCGATACATCGCGACCGCATCGGCCGACGTCGTGATCGTCGCGATTCCGGTGCGGATGTTCGGCAGTTCGCCCAGCCGGAATGGCGATGCCGCGACATGCGCGCTGTCGTCGTCCTCGAAGATCTGGAAGGTCTCGTTCGGCTGGTTGTCGTTGACGATCCCGATCCGCACGCCTTCGGTATCGTCCCAGAGCATCCCGACGATCCGCATCACCTCCCGACGCGCGGCGCTCCGATACTGCATCGCGACCAGCGCTGCTGGGCGTGGTGTTCGTGATTCCGATCAATGCGCTGTGATGGCGGTTGATCGGGCTGCTGTAGGTTTTCCTGAACGGTGATTCCGATGATCGGCAACGATCTGATTGCGGTGCGCGTGATCGCGCGCGAGCGCGTCGCGTGCGACGTGATTTTGCTGCGGCTCGTCAGCGACGGTCAGCGACGCGCCGGACCTTCCGCTGCCGGCGTTCGAGGCCGGCGTGCATATCGACCTGCATCTGCGCGACGGGCTCACACGCAAGTATTCGCTGTGCAACGACCCGTTCGAGCGCGGCGGGTACGAGATCGCGATCAAGCGTGAGCCGGCGTCGCGCGGCGGCTCCGCGCATGCACGACGTGGTTCGCGTCGGCGACGTGCTGCGGATCGGCGCGCCGCTGAATTATTTCCCGCTTGCGCCGGACGGCGGCCCGGCCGTGCTGCTCGCCGCCGGGATCGGCATGACGCCGCTGCTCGCGATGGTGCACAGCCTGATTCGCGCGGGGCGGCCGCTCGCATTCCACTACTTCGTGCGCTCGGACGGCGCGGCCGCGTATCGGCTGACGCTCGCGTCGCGGCTGGCGGACGTCGCGACGGCGCACACGGGACTGACGCCGGACGCAACGGACGACGCGATCGCGGCGATCGTCGGCGCGATGAACGCGCGTGCGCATCTGCACTTCTGCGGGCCGGCGCCATTCATGGCGGCGTCGACGCGATCGCGCGCCCGGCGTTCGGCGATGCGCGGCTGCATCGCGAGTACTTTTGCGCGCCGATCGCGGGCGACGAATCCGATGCCGGCGATGCCTCGGGCGAGGCCGGCGCGTTCCGGATCGAGCTCGCGCGCTCGCAACGCGTGTTGCTCGTGCCGCCGGGGCAATCGCTCGCCGACGTGCTGTTCGACCACGACGTTCCGATTGCCGCCTCGTGAGAAGCGGGCATCTGCGGCGCATGCCGGACGGGGGGGGCTCGAGGGCACCCCAGATCATCGCGACGCGTTTCTGAGCGCGGCGGAAAAAGCCCGCAACGAATGCATGATGCCGTGCGTGTCGCGATGCCGCGGCGAACGGCTGGTGCCCGATCTTCGAGATGCGCCGAAGGCACTGAACGGCGATTTCGATTGGACTGTCTCGGATGAGAATGGGCGAGGGTGCGCCGTCGAGCCGCCCGGGCGGCATCGTAAGCGGGATCGCGCTTCGTCGAGATTGTCGGCGTCGCCTAACCGTTCAAGCGCTGTCACGTGAACCAAGCGCACCCGCAACAATGGCGCGTCCTCTGCGATAGGCCGAATTGAGGTGTCACGAAAAGCCGCGGCAGAGCCGGGATTTCCAGGATTCAATAGACACATTTAGAGACGGTTTCAAAAAGGCCCGGTGGGGCTGTTAACTTTCGCGGCGAGCTGTTAACCTCAGGCATCGGAACAACCG
>NZ_LOWC01000027.1:0-59587 GCF_001522845.1 Burkholderia sp. BDU5
TGGGCAGGCCTCGCCTCACCTGACCTCAACTACTCGAACCGCCCGGTGCGGACCCGCATGCCGGGTGGTGTGGGAGGCGATCGGCTAGGTCACTGGCCGCCCCTATCCCGATTACCGGCGGCGCGTTTCTGCGGCCGCCGTGGCGGGGGCATCGCGCGGGGCGCCGACGGCGCCGCACGCGATGCCGTGCGCTGCCGCTCAGGCCTGCTTGTTGCCGAACAGGCCCGCCAGCTGCGACAGCGTGCCGAGCACGTTCGACGTGTCGAGCTGGCCGTTCGCCGGCACTTCGCCGTTCGGCGTCGCGCCGTTGACGATGTGCGGCAGCACCTGCGCGAGGATGCCGGACGCCTGCTGCGGATCGACGCCGATCTTCTGCGCGAGCGCGCCGACCGTGTCCGAGCCGAGCACATTCTGCAGCGTCTCCGACGAGATCGGCTGGTTTTCGCCGGTGCCGATCCACGAGCCGATGATTCCGCCCGCGCCGCCCGCGTTGAATTTCTCGATGAGGCCGTTCAGGCCGCCCGGCTGGTTGTTGATGAATTCCAGCGCGGCGCTGACGAGCGCGTTCTGATTGCCGCCTTGGCCGCCGATCAGACCGCCAACGATGTCGAGTAGACCCATGATTCACCTGCTAGGTTGAGGCGGCGCCGCGAACGGCGCCGGTGGAACGAAGACGCCGCGCGCGGCGCGCGGCGCCCGACTTATGCGCCCGATGCAGCGGGCGCGGGCGTCGCCGCCTTGTTCTTCTTGCTCTTCTTCGAGCCCTTCGCCTTTGTCGACGACGCGGCGGCCGGCGCGCTCGCGTCGGTTGCGGCGCTTGCAACTGCCGCGGCTTTTTCCTTCTTCTTCGACGCACGCGTCTTCTTCGCCGTCGGCGTGCTCGCCGCCGTCGCCGGCGTGGTGGCGGCAGGCGACGGCGTCATCGTGGCCGGCGTCGGCGCCGGTGCGGCGGTCGTCGTGGTCGCGGCCGGCTTCGCCGTGCTGGTCTTCGCCTTCGCGCCCGCCGGCGGCGTCGACGAGCCGCCGATCGTCAAGCCTGCCGCCTCGAGATTGGCGACCGACTTCGCGCCGAGGCCCTTCACGCGGCTCGCGAGATCGTCGGCGTCCTTGAACGGGCCGTGCTTCGCGCGCTCGTCGATGATCGCCTTCGACTTCACCGGGCCGAGGCCCTTCACCGATTCGAGCGCCGCCTGATCGGCGGTATTGACTTCGACCGCGGCGGCGAACGCTGCGGTCAGCGAAAGCGACAGTGCGACGACCAGCATCAGCAGCTTTTTCAGCATGGCGGGGGCTCCCTTGTGACGAAACGGATGAATGGCTGTCAGAACGGACGCCGGCGCGCGGCGCGGGCCGGGCGTTGCGTTCAAGCATAGGACAAATGCGTGCCCTTTTTAAGACAGCGGGGGCAATGTTGCGCATCGACGGCCACACTGTAAAGGTTGCGGCGGGGCATGCGGGCGGGTTTTTACCATCTTTGACGGAAATCGGGCCGGACGGGGGCAATCGGTAATCACGAACCCTGCCGACCGAGATCCGCGGGTCCCAAATCCCGGATATCGGCTGCAGTTTGCCGGGTCGCCCGGACCTCCGCCCGCTTACTCGTCAACGCCCGTTCTCGCCGGCAGTGCGACCTCCGTCGCCGCGAGGCGATTCGCACTATGCCGCCGCTGGCCATCACGCGCTGCTTGACTTAGAGTGCACTCTAAGTCCTAACCTTGAGAACGTCATGTCGAACGCATCGAAGCAAACGTCCCCGCGCGCGTTGACGATCGGCCAGGTCGCCGCGCTCGTCGGCGTGTCGACGCACACGCTGCGCTACTACGAACAGGCCGGCCTGCTGCGGTCGATCTCGCGCACGCAGTCGGGGCATCGGCTGTACGCGCCCGCCGATCTCGATTGGCTGCGCTTCGTGATGCGCCTGAAGGCGACCGGGATGCCGATCGCCGGGATGCACGCGTTCGCCGAGCTGCGCGCGCTGGGCGACGCGACGATCGGCGAGCGGCGTGCGCTTCTCGCCGCGCATCGCGACAGGGTGCGCGCACAGATCGACACGCTGCAGACGAACCTCGACGCGATCGTCGACAAGATCGCGTATTACGAGCGGGCCGAGCGCGACGCGATTCGACAGGCGAATCAACCTCAACCGGACAAGGACGAACGATGGAACAATGCACCGCAGAAGACCGCTATACGCGAGGCTGGAACAAGCTGAAGGAAATCGACGGCGACGTCGGCGAGCGCGTGGTCGCGGCGCTCGCGCCGATCGCGCCCGACTTCGGGCGGCTGCTTGTCGAGTTCGGTTTCGGCGACATCTACAGCCGGCCGCAGCTCGATCTGAGGTCGCGCGAGATCGCGACGATCGCGTCGCTCGCGACGCTGGGCCACGCGCAGCCGCAGCTGAAGGTGCACATCGAGGCGGCGCTCAATGTCGGCTGCACGCGCGACGAGATCGTCGAGGTGTTCATGCAGATGGCCGTGTACGCGGGCTTCCCGGCCGCGATCAACGCGCTCTTCGCCGCACGCGACGTGTTCGAACAACGTGATGCCGCCGACGCGCGCGCGCATGCGTGACGACCGCTGCGGCGGCCGACGCCGCCGCGCTCACGCGCGATGCGGCGCGACGATGCCGGACTTGGCGATACGCCACTCGGGGGAACTGGCGCGTGGGCGCTGACATGCAGGCTCGACATAGGGGCGAGAGGCCGAGCGCCGGAATGCAGAAGGCAGAATTCGCGCATCGAAAACCGCAAGGGCAGGAAGCGCGCGGCACCCGCCGCCCGTCACCGCCCGCCGCTCAGATCCCGCCGCCCGATGCGTCGCAGATAGAGCGCGAGCCCGCCGCCCGCGAGGATCAGGCTCGCCGTGTTGGCGATCCAGAAGCCGCGCGCGCCCGTGAGCGACGCCGGCACGACGCCGCCGACGTCGAAGCCGAGCAGATAGCCGCCGCCGAGCCCGACGCCCCACAGCGCGATCGCATAGATCGCGGTCGGCACGACGGCGACCTTGTGTGCGCGCAGCACGAACGCGGTCGTGATCTGCAGCGCGTCGAAGAAGTGATAGAACGTCACGATCGCGATGAGCGGCATCGCAGCCGCGGCGACGGCCGGATTCGGCGTGTAGCCCGATACGATCAGCGGCCGCAGCGCGAACACGACGATCCCGTATACGCACGCGGCCGCGCATGCAAGCGCGATCCCGTGCCGGCCGAGCGCGCGCGCTTCGTCGAGCCGCTTCGCGCCGAGCGCGCGCGCGACGAGCGTCGACGACGCGACGCCGATGGAAAGCGGCGTCATGTACAGCACCGCGCCGACGTTGCTCGCGATCTGATGGCCGGCGAGCGTCGTCGTGCCGAACTGCGCGATGAAGAGCGCCATGAACGTGTACGACGTGACCTCGATCAGATATGAGAGCCCCATTGGCACGCCGAGCGTGAGGAGGGCCTTCTGCCGCTGCCAGACGGGCCGCGTGAAGCGCGAGAAGATCGCGAGCGGCTCGAACACGTCGAGTTTCGCGAGCAGCGTGAAGCCGACGGTCGCGAGCGCCCAGTTGACCAGTGTGCTCGCGAGCCCGCAGCCGGGGCCGCCGAGCGCGGGCACGCCGAGGCCGCCGAAAATGAACCAGATGTTGAGCGGCACTTTGACGACGAGCGCGCCGAGCTGCAGGATCATCGCGAGCCGCGGCTTGCCTGCCGCGTTCGTCAGCGCGTTGTAGATCCGAAAGAGGAGGCTCGCGGGCAGCCCGAACGACAGAATGCGCAGATAGGCAACCGTGCGCTCGTGCAGCTCGGCGGGCGCGTGCGCGATTTGCAGCAGCGGTTGCGGAAAATGCAGCAGCAGGAAGCCGGGGATCGCGAGCAGCACGGCGAGCCACATCGCCTGGCGCGCTTCCTCGCCGATCTCGGCGTAGCGTCGCGCGCCGTACAGCTGTCCCGCGATCGGCTGCAGGGCGGACAGGATCCCGGTCAGCCCGATGAACACGGAGATGTAGATCGACGTGCCGAGCCCGAGCGCCGCGAGATCGAGCGCGGAGAAGCGGCCGACCATCGCAGTGTCGATCACGCCGAACGCGATGATCGCAAGCTGGCCGACGAGCACCGGCCACGCGAGACCGGCAATCTTGCGGATGTCGCCGAGCATCGGTCAGCGGGCCTTGTGCAGCGGGCGGCGCTTGACGGGCGTTTTCGGGCGTTCGATCCGTTCGTACAGGCGGAAGCGCTCGTCGCGGTCGGCGGCGCGGCGGCCTTCCCACACGAGGCGCCACACGTACTGCGACATCGAGCTCGGCTCGCCGAAGTCCGCGCGGTCCTGGCGCAGGATCACGTCGCAATCCTCGGTGAACGAGAAGTGCATGTCGCCGAAGTACGCGAACGTCGCGATCTGCGCGTCGCCGAGGCGCACGGGCGAGATGCACTCGTAGTCGGACGGCAGGTGCGCGGCGATCTGCTGCGCGACGTCGCGATAGGTCCGGCTGTAGTTGACGATCGGCAGCCACAGCGTCATCAGCAGCACCCACATCAGCGTCGTGCCCGCGCTCGACAGCACGACGCTGCGCCACAGCACCTTCGGCTGCCGCGAGATGCGCCAGCGCACGAGCATCAGCCAGCATGCGGTCGCCGCGACCGCGCAGACGAACGACAGCACCTTGAAGTGCGGCTCGTAGCCCGGCACGAGGCGGCCGAGATTGCGCGCGAGCGGATGCGGGAAGCCCGTCAGCGACGCGAGCCACACGAGCCACACGAACGTGCCGAGGATGGTGAAGCTCAGCACCGCGAACCAGTCGATCGCGTTGATCGCGCCGCGCTTGAGCGTCGGCAGCGCGAACGTCGCGACGACGGCGAGGGGCGGCAGCAGCAGCATGTACATCCGGTTCGTCTGCTGGCTTTGCAGGATCACGAGCGCGACGAGCGGCATGACGACCGACAGCGGAATCGCGATATGCGGCCGGCGGCGCAGGCCCGCCCAGCTCACCCACGCCCAGATCGCGAGCGGCCAAGCGGGCCACGTGAAGAGCGGAAGGTTCTTCGCCGCGTACGCGAGCACCGTCGTCGGCGGGCCGGAGAAGCGCATCAGGCTGCCGTGCAGCCATTGATTGAAGAACCAGCTCGCGTCATCCGGGAAGGCGGCGAGCGCGGCGAACGGCCAGATCGCGAACACCGCGACGGCGAGCGGCAGCCCGATCGCGGGCAACTGCACGCAGCGGATCTCGGGCGTGACGAGATAGAGCGCGAGCGTGCCGACTGCGAGCGCGGCGACGAGCACCGGATTGCCCGACAGCGCGACGAGGCCGAGCGCGATGCCCCACCAGAGCGCGCCTTGCGCGGGCTTGTCGATCGCGCGCACGAGCCCGTAGACCAACATCGCGATCCATGCGAATTGCGCGAGCTGCGGCGTGGTTTCGTGGCCGCGCTCGGCGAGGCCGAAACAGGCGAGCAGGACGAGGAGTGCGCCGTCGGCGAGCGTGCGGCCGTAATCGCGCGGCTCGGGCTCGCCGCCGAACGCATACTTGAACGGCTGGATTTCGGCGCGCCGGCCGAGCAGGTACGCGGCGTACCAGACGAACGTGGACGCGACGCAGAACAACACACCCGAATAGACACGCGACGCGTTGCTCGCGTCGATCCACGGCAGCGCGCGGATCGCAAGGCTGCCGAGCCAGTAGCCGAGCGGCCCGTCGGACGTGACGAATTTGCCGACGAGATTCGGCAGCAGCCAGTCGTGCAGCCCGCCTTGCGCCATCGTCCACATCACGCCGAAGCCCGCCGCGTCCTCGTTCTTCCACGGATCGCGGCCGAACAGCCCGAACGCCGCATAGACGATGCAAAGCGTGAGCAGCAGCCAGCGCGGCAGTGCTCGGGTGGCGGAAGCGGTAAGGCGAACGACAGGCTTCATGCAGATGGGCGGCAGAGGATGGGTGACATGCCCGACGCGGGCGCGGCGGGCCATTTCGAGCATCCGGCATTGTAGACGCGCTGGACGACGCGCGTCAGCGAACCGGATGGCCCGCGCGGCGCTCGGCGACCGTGCGGGATGAGCGGGGACAAAAAAAGGCAGCCTGGGCTGCCTTCTTTGCGGAGCCGGTCCGGCGCGAGGCCGGTGCCGACGGGGCGCGAAGCTTACTTCGCAGCCTTGCCGCTGGCGCGTGCGCCGAACTTGTTCTTGAACTTCTCGACGCGGCCCGCCGTATCCATGATCTTTTGCTGGCCGGTGTAGAACGAGTGCGACTCCGACGACACTTCGATCTTCGCGAGCGGGTAGGTCTTGCCGTCGAGCTCGACGGTTTCGCGCGTCTGGATCGTCGAGCGCGTGATGAACTTGAAGCCGTTCGACATGTCTTGGAAGACGACTTCGCGGTAATCCGGGTGAATGCCTTGTTTCATGGTTTTTCCAGTGTAAGAGCGGTAGCCAGCCCGCCGCTTGCGCATCGCGCTTCGCATCATGTCCGGACAGCCGGACATGCGTGCTGGGCGCGTCGTGAATCGACGCCGGTCGGCGCTGCGCGGTGCCGAGGTGCGAAAGCCCGGCGCGAGCCACTTGCCTAAGGTCGAAAGCTCGCGATTATGCCAGAAAATCAGACGCCTGGCGAATTTTTCGTCCGTCAAGCGCGCGCCGCGGGCTGCGCGAGGACACCCGTTTGCGCGGGATCCTGCCGGTAATAGCGGGCGAGCAGCCGGTAAAGCTCCGGAAATTCGGCCTCGAACGCCCGGGGCTTGACGAAGAGCGCTTCGCTGCAGACCGCGAAGAATTCCGACGGGTGGTCGGCCGCATACGGATCGATCAGCGAATCGCGCTCGAAGCGCGCCCACGCGCGGTCCGGCACCGCGTCGACGCGGTCGCAGAATTGGTCGTACGCATGGTCGAACACGTCGGCCCAGCGTTCGGCGTCGAGGTCCGGCGCGTGCCAGCGGCGAAAAAGGGGCGGATGACCGTCGGCCGGGCCGCTCATCATGTCGATCTTGTGCGCGAATTCGTGGATCACGACGTTGTACGCGTCCGAGCCGTCCGACATCTGCACGTCCTCCCACGACAGGATCACCGGGCCGCCTTCCCACGCTTCGCCGCTCGCGTCGTGCTCGACCTCGTGAACGACGCCGTCCTCGTCCTCGACCGTCTTGCGGATCACGAACTCGCCCGGATAGACGACGATGCCGACCCAGCCGCGATACAGGTCGAGGCCGAGATTCAGCACGGGCACGCACGCTTGCACGGCGATGCCGACGACGATCGCATCGGTGAGCTCGAGCCCGTGCGCGGTCGAGAACGACTTCTGAGCGAGAAAGAGACTCGTCGTCTCGCGCAGCCGCTCACGGTCTTCGGTCGACAGATACGACAGAAACGGCAGGTGCTCGAGCGTGTCGCGCCACAGCGCATCCGGGATCGGATGCGCGCGCAGCGCGCGGTCGCGGCGGCGCGCGTCGAACCACTGGGTGAGTTTGGAAAACATCGGGATGGCGAGGGCGTGAAGCGACAGGCGCTAAACGTACCTCAATCGATCTCTTTTTGCCAGGCGGCGAAGATGCCGCCGCAGATCGCGACGCCCGCGAGGAAATAGAAGCCGTCGAGCGACGACAGAAACGACGCCTGCTGCGCGATCGTCCGGCTCACGGTGACGAGCGCGAGCGCGTGCGCCTCGTTCAGCGCGTGGCCCGCCTCGGCGAAGCTGCGCGTCAGCGTATCGATGGTCTGCTGGAACAGCGGGTTGTAGACGTTCGCCTGCTCGACGAGCCGCGTCTGATGCACGGCGAGCCGGTGCTGCTCGACGATGATGACGGACGCGGTCGCGAACGAGATCGTCAGTTGTCGAACGATGTTCTTCAGCCGGTAGCCGTGCGAATATTCTTCGATCGCGAACACGCGGAACGTTAGATTCGCGACGGGCAGCACGATGAAAAGGAGCAGCAGCCCGCGCATCAGGAGCGGCACGACGAGCGCGGCCTGGCCGACGTCGGGCGCCATCCGCGTCATCCACAGTGCGGCGAACGCGGCCATCGCGAAGCCCGGCACGATGATCCATTTCTTGTGCGTGAGCCGCGCCGCGTAGCGCAGATAGACGAAGAGCGCGCTCGCGGAGATCAGCGACATCGTGCCGACGAGCCGCCCGGCGTTCTCGACCGGATAGCCGAGTCCGGTTTCGAGAAAGCGGGAGATCAGGTAGCTGTAGCCCGTCGTCTCGTAGTAATAGAACATATAGAGCAGCAGGCCGACCTGAAACGTGCGCTCGCGAAACGCGTGCAGCCGCACGAGCGGCGCCGGATGGCGCCACTGGTGGTAGCCGAACCACGCGAGCGCGGCGAGGCCGCCCGCCGTCAGCAGCACGAGCTGCGGCGAGCCGGCGAAGAGCTGGAAGCGCACCTGCTGCATCACGATCTGCAGCGCGGCCTGCGCGAGCGCGAAGGTCACGTACGGCCAGAAATGCGCGCTGCCGCGCTCGTCGGGCGGCGTGTGGCCGGAATCCGGCAGCGCGACGAATGCGAGCGCGGCGAACAGGATGCCCGTCGGCACCGTGCACGCGAACAGGGCGCGCCACGTGAAGTGCGCGACCAGCAGGCCGCCCGCGATCGGCGCGAGCGCGCTGCCGAGCAGCAGCATGATGAGGAACGCGCGCGTCGCGGGCGGGCGGTCTTTCGGCGCGAAGCTGGTCTGGATCAGGATCCGGCACGCGCCCATCATCGGGCCGATGAAATAGCCTTGAAAGCCGCGCGCGAATGCGAGCTGCAGCGACGTGTCCGCGAGCGCCGCGGCCGCCGCGCCGAGCGAGAACATCAGCATGCAGCCGGCGACGTAGCGGCGATGCCCGAGCCGGTCGACCCACCATTGCTGCTGCAGGATGCCAAGCACCGCGGTCACCGCGTACGTGCTCGACGCCCACACGAGCTCGTCCGGCGACGCATTGATCCCGCCCGCGATGTAGCTCGCGAAAAACGAGAACGCCGCGTTGTCGAAGTAGTCGAGGCCGGTGACGATCGCGAGCACCCATGGAAAGAAATCGCCGCGCAGGTTCGCGGCGCTCCAAAGCGGCGGCCGATCCGGCGTTGCGCTCATGCGTCGGTCCCGCCCGTCTTGCGGCTGCTCGATTGGCGGCCGTGCGCCGCGGCCCGGCGCTGGGCGATCAACTCGTCGGGGTTTTCGCCGGCGAGCCGGCGCTCGACATAATCGATGTCGTGCTGCAACTCTTTCTTCAGCGCGCGCACCTCCTTCAATTCACGCTGTGCGGCGGCGATGCGCGCATCGAGCGTCGCGATCTGCTGCGACAGATCCGCGTGAATGTCGCGCAGCGACGCGTCCGAGTAGCGCCGCCGCCCGTCGCCCGTCGCTTCGAGCGGGCGCTTCAGCATCTCGGTGATGCCGTGCAGCGAGAAGCCGAGCGCGCGCAACCGCAGGATGCGCTCGAAGCGCTCGAGATCCGAGGCGTCATACAGCCGGTAGCGGCCTTCGCTGCGCGACGGCGTGATGAGCCCGCGCTCCTCGTAGTACTTGAGCGTGCGCGGCGTCACGCCGAGCCGCGCGGCGGCGTCGCGTACGGTCAGGAGCAGGGTGGGAGGGGCGTCGCTCATGGCTGGGAAATCTCCGGACGACGAAGGGTCGATATCCGCGATTATAGATCAACGTGTACGTTCACGTACATGTTGATCTATAAAAAACCGCCCGGCGAACGGGCGGTTCTTCACTGCGGCGAGCGAGCGGAGCGGGCGTCAGCCGCCGCGGCGCATCAGATCGAAGAATTCTGCGTTGCTCTTCGTCTGGCGGATCTTGTCGAGCAGGAATTCCATCGCTTCGACTTCGTCCATGTCGTGGATGAACTTGCGCAGCACCCAGATTTTTTGGAGGATCTCGGGCTTGATCAGCATTTCTTCGCGACGCGTGCCGGACTTGTTCAGGTTGATCGACGGATAGACGCGCTTTTCCGCGAGGCGGCGCTCGAGGTGCACTTCCATGTTGCCCGTGCCCTTGAACTCTTCGTAGATCACGTCGTCCATACGGCTGCCGGTTTCGATCAGCGCGGTGCCGATGATCGTGAGCGAGCCGCCTTCCTCGATGTTGCGCGCCGCGCCGAAGAAGCGCTTGGGGCGCTGCAGCGCGTTCGCGTCAACGCCGCCCGTCAGCACCTTGCCCGACGCCGGGATCACGGTGTTGTACGCGCGTGCGAGACGCGTGATCGAGTCGAGCAGGATCACGACGTCGTGCTTCATTTCGACGAGGCGCTTGGCCTTCTCGATCACCATTTCGGCGACCTGCACGTGACGCGTGGCCGGTTCGTCGAACGTCGACGCGATCACTTCGCCCGCGACCGAGCGCTGCATTTCGGTCACTTCTTCGGGGCGCTCGTCGATGAGGAGCACGAACAGGATCACGTCCGGATGGTTCTGCTTGATCGCATGCGCGATGTGTTGAAGCATCACGGTCTTGCCGGACTTTGGCGACGCGACGAGCAGGCCGCGCTGGCCCTTGCCGATCGGCGCGATCATGTCGATGATGCGGCCCGTCACGTTTTCCTCGCCGCGCATTTCGCGCTCGAGCGACAGCGGCTTGTTCGGGTGGAGCGGCGTGAGGTTCTCGAACATGATCTTGTGTTTCGAGGCCTCGGGCGGCTGCCCGTTGACTTTGTCGACCTTCACGAGCGCGAAATAGCGCTCGCCGTCCTTCGGCGTGCGGACTTCGCCTTCGATCGTGTCGCCGGTGTGCAGGTTGAAGCGGCGGATCTGCGACGGGCTGATGTAGATGTCGTCGGTGCTCGCGAGGTACGACATTTCCGGCGAGCGCAGGAAGCCGAAACCATCCGGCAGCACTTCGAGCGTGCCGTCGCCGAAGATCGTTTCTCCCGTCTTGGCGCGCTTTTTGAGAATGGCGAACATCAACTCCTGCTTGCGCAGGCGGTTCGCGTTTTCGATCTCCAGGCCATTGGCCATTTCGATCAATTCGGAGACGTGCAGAGACTTGAGCTCGGATAAATGCATACGGAGATCCCGCCAGGGAGGAGATGCGACGAAAGATATAGGGAGGAGGGCGAGCGGAAGCGCTCAGAGACTTATATGCGTCTTATCGACGTTTTTGATTCTAGCATAGGCCGATTCGGGCTTGAGCGGCCGATCGGCGGATTTCGCGGCGCATGTGTTGTCGGCTGACAACACGTGCGCCGCGGTGTATCCGTTTAGAGATGGCTGTCCAGGAACGCGGTAAGTTGCGACTTCGACAGCGCGCCGACCTTCTGCGCGGCGACCGCGCCGTTCTTGAAGAGGATCAGCGTCGGGATGCCGCGCACGCCGAACTTCGCGGGCGTCGCCTGGTTGTCGTCGACATTGATCTTCGCGATCTGCAGCTTGTCGCCGTAGTCCTTCGCGACTTCGTCGAGGATCGGGGCGATCATCTTGCACGGACCGCACCACTCGGCCCAGAAGTCCAGCAGGACCGGCTTGTCGGACTTGACGACGTCCTGCTCGAACGATGCGTCGCTGATGTGTTTGATCTGTTCGCTCATTGGGTCAATACCTCTTTCGGTTCGGGGACTGCCTGCGCCGGCTGCCCACGGGCTTTGCCGGTCGCCGGGGCAGGAAGCTCCGCTCTTGCGAAAAGAAGGGCGTGAGCGCTGCATGCCGCGGCTCGCGGGTCATTCGGGCGTCATATTAGCCTAAATTGCTATCTGCTGTTGACGGCGATAGTAGCCGCTACGCGAATAAGGGGTGATGCGCATCCGGCTCGCCGCCCGCGTGTGCATCAAATGGGCGCGGCGCAGCGAATTGCAAGGGGGCAATCGGATAATCGACGGCGGTGCGTTCGGGAAAGCGCGGATCGGCATTGGGAATGGCGCGATTTATCGTCTCGTATGCGAATAACGGTCGCGCCGCGCGCGAAGCGATGCTAGAATGCGCCGTGACGGGCCTCCTCGCATGGTGGGGTGGTCAACCTGGTCAGGTCGGGAACGAAGCAGCCACAGCCGTTTTCCGCCAGTGCCGAGGGTCGGGCTCGTCACCTTCCGCTTGTATTTCCCGCGCACGTTCTTCCGTTTTCTTCCCTTTCCTTTCGCTTCCCAATCGACTCCGATGTGCGCGTGCTTCGCGACGTTCAACCTGTCGGCGCGGCGCAGCGTTGCTGATACAATTTCCCGATGACCTATCAAGTTCTCGCACGCAAGTGGCGTCCGAAGGATTTCGCTTCGCTCGTCGGCCAGGAGCACGTCGTCAGGGCGCTCACGCACGCGCTCGACGGCGGGCGTTTGCACCACGCCTATCTATTTACAGGCACGCGCGGCGTCGGCAAGACCACGCTGTCGCGAATCTTCGCGAAGGCGCTCAATTGCGAGACGGGCGTCACGTCGCAGCCGTGCGGCGTGTGCCGCGCGTGCCGCGAAATCGATGAGGGACGCTTCGTCGACTATGTCGAAATGGACGCGGCGAGCAATCGCGGCGTCGACGAAATGGCCGCGCTGCTCGAGCGCGCGGTGTACGCGCCCGTCGATGCGCGCTTCAAGGTCTACATGATCGACGAAGTGCACATGTTGACGAATCACGCGTTCAACGCGATGCTGAAGACGCTCGAGGAGCCGCCGCCGCACGTCAAATTCATCCTCGCGACCACCGATCCGCAAAAGATCCCTGTCACTGTGTTGTCGCGCTGCCTGCAGTTCAATTTGAAGCAGATGCCGGCTGGGCACATCGTGTCGCATCTCGAACGGATTCTGGGCGAAGAAAAGATCGCGTTCGAGCCGCAGGCGCTGCGTCTTCTCGCGCGCGCCGCGCAAGGCAGCATGCGCGACGCGCTGTCGCTGACCGACCAGGCGATCGCGTATTCGGCGAACGAAGTGACGGAAACCGCCGTGTCCGGCATGCTAGGCACGCTCGACCAGACTTACATGGTGCGCCTCCTCGATGCGCTAGCAGCGGCCGACGGTCCGCAGATCCTTGCCGTCGCCGACGAGATGGCGCTGCGCAGCCTGTCGTTCTCGGCCGCGCTGCAGGATCTCGCGAGCCTGCTGCACCGGATCGCATGGGCGCAGTTCGCACCGGCGTCGGTGCTCGACGAATGGCCGGAAGCGGCCGATCTGCGCCGCTTCGCCGAGCTGATGAGTCCCGAGCAGGTGCAACTCTATTATCAGATCGCGACGGTCGGGCGCGGCGAGCTCGGTCTCGCGCCCGATGAATACGCGGGCTTCACGATGACGCTGCTGCGGATGCTCGCGTTCGAACCCGCGACGACGGGCGGCGGCGCGCCGGGCGGCGGGTTGCCGGCTCAGGCGAGCGGCGCGGCGACGAAGTCGAGCGCGCGCGCGGCTGCGGCACTCAGTGCATCGCCGGCGGCGATTGCCGCTACGGCGCAAGCGCCGAAGGCGGCTGGCGCACGCGCGGCGGCGGTTCGCTCCGACTTGCCGCCTGCGCAAGCGGAGCCGGCAGCGGCAGAGCGAAGTGGCGACGCGCCCACGAACGCGCGTGTTCCGGCCAGCGCTCGATCGGACGACGCGCAATTGCGTTCCGCTGCGCCGCGCGCCGAATCGAGCGCACCGGAAAACTCGCAGCCAAGCGTTGCATCCGAATCCGCGGCGCGCGCGACCGCTTCGCACGAGCCGGCATCCGCCGCGACGATCGCCGCGGCCACGCCTGCTGCTGCCGCATCGACGGCTGAAACCGCTGCGGAGCCGGTGCCTGTCGCGGCCGGGCAAGCGCCGGCTCCGGCCGCGCTCGCCGCACAGGGTTCCGCATCCGCGTCGCGCGCGACCGGTGCGGCCGCGGCGCTCGACGTACTGCGCAACGCGGGCATGCGCGTGTCGTCCGATCGCGGTCGTGGCGCCGGTGCCGCCCGCTCGGCCGAGCCGGCTGCCGCACCCGCGGCGAAGTCCGCGCCGCGCGCGCCGGTGCCGGTGCCGACGCCGCGCGCCCGTTCGGCGCCAGGCGATGCGTCGCCGAACGGCGCTGCGCGCGCGGATGCGCGATCCGAGTCTCGCAACGCGCCGCCGCCGTGGGAGGACATTCCGCCCGACGACTACGTGCCGTTTTCGATGGACGACGGTTTCATCCCGCCCGACGACGGATTCATGCCGGTATTCGGCAGCGGTCCCGACGACGTTCGGGTCGCGCCGAAGCCGGCGCCCGCGCCGCCCGTCGACACGCGTCCGCTGCCGGAGGCGATTCCGCTCGACGCGATCGGCTACGACGGCGAATGGCCGACGCTCGCTGCCAGCCTGCCGCTCAAGGGCGTCGCTTATCAGCTTGCGTTCAACAGCGAGCTGACGTCCGTCGACGGCGGCGTGCTCAAGCTCGCCGTGCCGGTGCAGCAATACGCGGATGCCGCGCAAATCTCGAAGCTGAAGGCGGCGCTCGCGGATGCGCTCGGCAAGCCGGTCGACGTCTCTGTCGAAGTCGGGCCGGCGCGCCGCACCGCGGCCGCGATCGCCGCCGCCGAGCGCGTGAAGCGGCAGCGCGAGGCCGAGCAGGAAATGAGCGCCGATCCGTTCGTCCAGCAGTTGCTGCGCGAATTCGGCGCGAGCATCGTCGAGGGTTCGATCCGACCCGTCGGCCCGGATGCGGGCGCTGCGGACGGCGCTGCGCCGACGCTGCATTGACGCGAATCGGACGCCTCCCCGCGTCCGATTCCCATATTCATGAACCGGCGCTAAGATCGCGCCCGTTCGCAATCGATTACGAAGGAGCAAGTCCATGATGAAAGGCCAACTCGCGGGGCTGATGAAGCAGGCCCAGCAGATGCAGGAAAACATGAAGAAGATGCAGGAGCAACTGGCCCTCGTCGAAGTGGAGGGCCAGTCGGGCGCGGGGCTCGTCAAGGTGACGATGACCTGCCGCAACGAAGTGCGCCGTGTGTCGATCGATCCGAGCCTGCTTGCCGACGACAAGGACATGCTCGAGGACCTCGTTGCCGCCGCGTTCAACGATGCGGTGCGCAAGGCCGAGGCGACGTCGCAGGAGAAGATGAGCGGCATGACGGCGGGCCTGCCGCTGCCGCCCGGCTTCAAGCTGCCGTTCTGACGATGAACCGTACGGTCGACGCCGTTTGCGCATGAGCATCAAGCCGCCTTCCGCGCTGTCCGGGCTCGTCGAAGCGCTGCGCGCGCTGCCGGGCGTCGGACCGAAGTCCGCGCAGCGCATCGCGTACCACCTGATGCAGCACGATCGGGAGGGCGCGGAGCGGCTCGGACGGTCGCTCCTGTTCGCGACCGAGCATCTGCGTCACTGCGAGAAGTGCAACACGTTCACGGAGGCGCAGATCTGCGAGGTCTGCAGCGATCTGGAGCGCGATCCGACGCTGCTGTGCGTCGTCGAAACGCCGGCTGATCAGATCATGCTCGAGCAGACGATGACCTACCGCGGGCTGTACTTCGTGCTGATGGGCCGCCTGAGTCCGCTCGACGGCATCGGTCCGAAGGAGATCCATTTCGACCGGCTCGTGCGCCGCGCGTCGGACGGCGTCGTGAAGGAAGTCGTGCTCGCGACGAACTTCACGAACGAAGGCGAGGCGACCGCGCACTACCTCGGCCAGACGCTGAAGGCACGCGGCCTCGCCGTCACGCGGCTCGCGCGCGGCGTGCCGGTGGGCGGCGAGCTCGAATACGTCGACGCCGGTACGATCGCCCGCGCGATGCTCGACAGGCGCACCATCTAGCCGGCGCGCGCCGGCACCGCGCGGCCGAACGCCGCGCTCCGTTCAACGATCCAAGGAAGCGATATGAGCGCAACCCACGGCCCGCTCGCGGGCGTCAAGGTGCTCGAACTCGGCACGCTGATCGCGGGCCCGTTCGCCGCGCGCCTCTTCGCCGAGTTCGGCGCGGAAGTCATCAAGATCGAAGATCCGAACGGCGGCGACCCGCTGCGCAAGTGGCGCAAGCTGTATCCGGAGGCGGGCGGCACGTCGCTGTGGTGGTCGGTGCAGGCGCGCAACAAGAAATCGGTGACACTCAACCTGAAGTCCGACGAGGGCAAGGAGATCATGCGCCGCCTCGCGCGCGAAGCCGACATCGTCGTCGAGAACTTTCGCCCGGGTCTCCTCGAAAAGCTCGGGCTCGGCTACGACGTGCTGTCCGCGGAAAATCCGGGCCTCGTGATGGTGCGCCTGTCCGGCTACGGGCAGACGGGCCCGTACCGCGACCGTCCCGGCTTCGGCGCGATCGCCGAATCGATGGGCGGGCTGCGACACATCACGGGCTACCCGGAACTGCCGCCGCCGCGCATCGGCATCTCGATCGGCGATTCGATCGCGGCGCTGCACGGCGTGATCGGCGCGCTGATGGCGCTGCATCATCGCAACGCGAACGGCGGCGCGGGGCAGGTCGTCGACGTCGCGCTGTACGAGGCCGTCTTCAACATGATGGAGAGCGTCGTGCCCGAATACGGCGTCTACGGGCTCGTGCGCGAGCGCACGGGCGCGTCGCTGCCGGGCATCGTGCCGTCGAACACGTATCCGTGCCGCGATGGCAGCATCGTGATCGGCGGCAACAGCGATCCGATCTTCAAGCGCCTGATGAAGGCGATCGGCCGCGACGACCTCGCGGCCGATCCGGCGCTCGCGCACAACGACGGCCGCGTGCCGCGCACGCAGGAGATCGACGCGGCGATCGGCGCATGGCTCGCCGAGTGCACGATCGACGACGCGCTCGCGGTGCTGAACGCGGCCGACGTGCCGGCGTCGCGGATCTACAGCGTCGCCGACATGTTCACCGATCCGCAATTCGTCGCGCGCCAGATGATCCAGCGTTTCAAACTCGCGGGCGGCGCGGAGATCCCGCTGCCGAACGTGACGCCGAAGCTGTCCGATACGCCGGGCGAAACGCGCTGGCTCGGCCCCGAGCTCGGCGAGCATACGGACGAGGTGCTCGGCGCGCTCGGCTACGACGCGCAGGCGATCGCCGCGCTGCGCGAGAAGCGCGCGATCTGAGCGTTGAGGCCGCGCGCGCACCGCTGCCCGCTGCGCGCGAGGCGGCCCCGGCTGTCGCTCTCGCGCAATCTTTCCTCGGTTACAATCGCCGGATGCGAATACTACTCAGCAACGACGACGGATACCTCGCGCCCGGCATCGCCGCGCTGTACGAAGCGCTGCGCCCGATCGCCGAGGTCATGGTGATGGCGCCCGAGCAGAATTGCAGCGGCGCGTCGAACTCGCTGACGCTGTCGCGTCCGCTCTCGGTGTCGCGCTCGGCGACCACGGGTTTCTACTACGTGAACGGCACGCCGACCGATTCGGTGCACATCGCGCTGACGGGCATGCTCGACGCGAAGCCGGACCTCGTTGTGTCGGGGATCAACAACGGCCAGAACATGGGCGACGACACGCTGTATTCCGGCACGGTCGCCGCCGCCACCGAAGGCATCATGTTCGGCATGCCGGCGATCGCGTTCTCGCTCGTTCACAAGGACTGGGCGCATCTCGCGGATGCGGCGCGCGTCGCGGCCGAGGTCGTTCGCCACTATCTCGACAATCCGCTGCCCGGCCAGCCGCTCCTGAACGTCAACATTCCGAACCTGCCTTACGACGAGCTGAAGGGCTGGTGCGTGACGCGGCTTGGCAAGCGCCATCCGTCGCAGCCGGTGATTCGCCAAACCAATCCGCGCGGCGAGCCGATCTACTGGATCGGGGCGTCGGGCGAGGCGCTCGACGCGAGCGAAGGCACCGATTTCCACGCGACCGCGGCGGGCTGCGTGTCGATCACCCCGCTGCAGCTCGATCTCACGCACACGCAGATGCTGGCAGCCACGCGCGATTGGGCGCGGGCTGGGAGCGGCGCTTCATGAGCGGCGAGCGCGCGAAGCGGTTTCCGCTCGCGCTCGAGGACCTGAAGCGCGAGCCGCGCAAGCCCGAAGGGCGCGCGGCCGAGCGCCAGGCGACGGGCGACGCCGCCCGCCAGCGCCTCACCGCCGCGGCGGCTGCGGCGCCCGCCGCGGCATCCGCGCTCACGCCCGATCGGCGCACGCATCGCACGGCCGGCGCGACGGGGGCAGCCGGCGTGTCCGCTCCGAAGGCGAAGGCCACGCACGCGAAGAAGCATGCGCCGGGTGCGCCCGGCGCCGCGAAGGGCGCGCCGCCCGCATCCGCGAAGAGCGGAGACAAGAGCGCCGCGCCGAACGTCGCGCTGACGGGCGCGCTCGCGCTCACTTCGGAACGGGTGCGCGAGCGCATGGTCGAACGGCTGCAGGCGAACGGCGTGACCGATCCGCGCGTGCTCGCTGCGATGGCGGCCGTGCCGCGCCACATGTTCGTCGATCCGGGTCTCGCGGCCCAGGCGTATGAAGATGCGGCGCTGCCGATCGGCCATCAGCAGACGATCTCGAAGCCGTCGGTCGTCGCGCGGATGATCGAGCTCGCAGCGGCGGGCCGCACGCTCGAGTGCGTGCTCGAAATCGGCACGGGCTGCGGCTATCAGGCCGCGGTGCTGAGCCGCGTCGCGCGCGACGTGTATTCGATCGAACGCGTGAAGCCGCTCTACGAGCGCGCGAAACTGAATTTGCGGCCGCTGCGCGTGCCGAACATCCGCCTGCATTATGGCGACGGACGCGTGGGCCTGCCCGCTGCGGCGCCGTTCGACGCGATCGTGATCGCGGCGGCGGGGCTCGACGTACCGCGGGCGCTGCTGGAACAATTGGCGATCGGCGGCAGGCTCGTCGCGCCTGTCGGCGAGCAGGCGGGCGAGCAGGTGCTGACGCTCGTGGAACGCGTCGCACCCGCGCAGTGGCGCGAGTCGCGGCTTGATCGCGTTTTCTTTGTCCCTTTAAAATCCGGAGTGATTTGATACCGATGAGTATGCTGCGCGCGATGCAAAACAATCGTTCGAAGGTTCCGCTCTCGCTCGCTCAGCGCGCGATTTGCGTGGCGGCTTTCACGCTGCTCGGCGCGTGCGCGACGCGGCTCGACCAGGCGCCCGTCGTCGACCGTTCCGGCTCGCTCGGCACGACGGCTGCGACGCAGCCGGCCGCGCCGCTGCCGCCGGCGCCCCCGGGCTTCTACCGGGTGAAACCGGGCGACACGCTTTATCGGATCGCGCTCGAGAACGGTCAGAATTATCGCGACATCGCTGTGTGGAACAACCTCACGAACCCGAACCAGATCGAAGTCGATCAGTTGCTGCGCGTCGCGCCGCCCGCAGGCGGCACGGCGACGCCGCCGCTCTCGAGCGGCCCGGCCGCGGCGCCTCCGATCTATGGCTCCGGTTCCAGCGCGAGCTCCGCGCCTGCCGCGCCTGCGCCGAGCGACACGAGCGCACCTGCCGCGAGCAGCAACGTGTCGTTCGCGTGGCCGGTGCGCGGCGCGCTGTTGAGCACGTTCGACGATTCGAAGAACAAGGGAATCGACATCGGCGGTTCGGCCGGCGAGGCCGTGAAGGCCGCGGCGGACGGGCGCGTGGTCTATGCGGGGAACGGGCTGCGCGGCTACGGCAACCTCATTATCATCAAGCACGACGCAACTTATCTCACGGCGTATGCACACAATCGCGCTTTGATGGTAAAAGAGGGGGACGCGGTGACGAAAGGCCAGAAGATCGCCGAGATGGGTAACAACGATTCCGACCGCGTGATGCTGCATTTCGAGGTTCGCCGGCAGGGTAAACCTGTCGATCCGCTGAAGTATTTGCCGCCTCAATAAACGAGACGACCATGCCGAAATCGAAGCGCCACGAGCCGCAAGCCGAGTCTGAGAAAATCAGTCGAGCCACGCAAGCATCGGTGGAGCGTGCTGGTGCTTCGACGGACGAGGACGAAGACGTCGCCGACAACGAACGCGACTACGAGTCGCGCGAAGCCGATTCGGACGACTCGGGCGAAGAGCGCGGCGGCACAGCCGACGCGGCGCCCGATCTCGACGACTTCCGGGCGCTTCTGCAGGCGGAGCTCACCGCCGACACGATCCAGCACTACCTGAACCGCATCAGCGTGAAGCCGCTCCTGACGGTCGAGGAGGAACAACGCTATTCGCGGCTCGCGAAGGCGGGCGAGTTCGACGCGCGGCAAGTGATGATCGAGCGGAACCTGCGGCTCGTCGTCAGCATCGCGAAAGGCTATCTGAATCGCGGCGTGCCTCTGCTTGATCTGATCGAAGAGGGCAACCTCGGGCTCATGCATGCGATCGAGAAATTCGATCCCACGCGCGGCTTCCGCTTCTCGACGTACGCGACCTGGTGGATCCGCCAGAGCATCGAGCGCGCGATCATGAATCAGGCGCGCACGGTGCGGCTGCCGGTGCACGTGATCCGCGAGCTGAACCAGGTGCTGCGCGCGAAGCGCCATCTGGAGAAGAACTCGATGTCGACGGGCGAGGCGGCCGAACGCCGCGAGGCGAGCATCGACGACATCGCGTATCTGACTGGCAAGACGGCCGAGGAGGTCACGGACATCCTCGCGCTGAACGAGCACACCGCGTCGCTCGACGCGCCGCTCGATCTCGATCCGGCGAGCAGCCTGCTCGATCTGCTGCCCGACGATCAGAGTCAGTCGCCCGACGCGGAGGTTCAGCATCGCGAGCTGGAGACGCTGACGCGCGCGTGGCTGTCGCGCCTGTCCGACAAGCACCGCCACGTGATCGAGCGGCGCTTCGGCCTCAATCACATCGAACCCGCGACGCTCGAGGAGCTTGCCGACGAGATGGGGCTGACCCGCGAGCGGGTCCGCCAGATCCAGCAGGAAGCGCTCGTGCGGCTCAAGCGGTTTTTCGCATCCAACGGCGTACGCAAGGACGCCGTTCTGTAACTGATCAATGACACCGATTCTGGTTTTTGACATCGAGACGATTCCCGATGTCGACGGCATTCGCCGTCTTGAAGATCTCCCCGCCGACCTCGCCGACGCCGATGTGGCCGAGCGCGCGTTCGCCGCGCGCCGCGAGAAGACGGGCAGCGATTTCCTGCCGCTTCATCTGCAACGGGTCGCGGCGATCTCGTGCGTGTTTCGCGACAACACCGGCTTTCGCGTGCGCTCGCTCGGTGCGCCGGGCGACCCGGAAGCGACACTGATCCAGTCGTTCTACCGCGTGATCGAGAAATACACGCCACAGCTCGTGTCGTGGAACGGCGGCGGCTTCGATCTCCCGGTGCTGCATTACCGCGGACTCGTGCACGGCGTCGCGGCGCCGCGCTACTGGGACATGGGCGAGGATGATCGCGAGTTCAAGTGGAACAACTACCTGTCGCGCTATCACACGCGGCACCTCGACCTGATGGATCTGCTCGCGCTCTATCAGCCGCGCGCGAGCGCGCCGCTCGACGCGCTCGCGAAGCTGTGCGGCTTTCCGGGCAAGCTCGGGATGAATGGCAGCCAGGTATGGGCGGCGTTCCAGGAAGGGCGGATCGAAGAGATCCGCAACTACTGCGAGACCGACGTCGTGAACACGTACTTGCTGTATTGCCGGTTCCAGCAGATGCGCGGCGGCCTGTCGCCCGCCGAGTACGCCGAAGAAATCGCGCTCGTGAAGAACTCACTCGTGCAGGAGCCTGCGCCGCACTGGGCCGAATACCTCGCCGCGTTCGACGCGTGACCGGACGTCGCCCTTCCCGTTCGCCTCCATCCGTCTGACCGACCGGCGCTTCGATGCTTACGTGTCGCTCAATTCGAGCACGATCGGCTGGTGGTCGGACGCGCGAATCGCGCCGTCGATCTCGCAGCGCGACAGACGGCCGACGAGCGTATCGGTGACGAACACGAAATCGCAGGTGAGCGGCCCTTCCTTCCATTGCTCGATGTCATAGACGCCCGCCGTCATCGGCGGCGTCTCGCCCGGATGGCGCGCGAGCCACGCGTCGACGAAGCGCGGCGCGTCCGGAAGCGGCGCGAGAAAGCGCCGGTACGCGTCGCTGCGGTACGCGCTGTTGAAGTCGCCGCAGACGATCGCGTCGGCCGCGCGCGCCGACGGTGCGAACGGGCCGGTCGGCGTCTCCGGCGGCGCGCTCGCGCGCGTATGCGCGGCTGCCTCGCGATGCAGGCGTCGCAGCGCGTCGACCTGTGCGAGCCGCTGCTCGGCCGAGTAGTACTCGAGATGCGTGACGACGACGCGCAGCGCACCGAGCGGCGCGCGCAGCGTGACTTCGAGCGCGCAGCGCGGCATCGATGGCGCGGCCGCGCTCGCGGGCCACGGCAGCGCGTGGCGCATCACGCGCTCGACGGGCAGCCGTGTCGCGAGCGCGTTCCCGAATTGCCGGCGCGGCGCGCCCGGCTCGAGCGGCGGCAGATCGACGCCGATCGCGTCGAACACGGCGTAGCCTGGCAATAGCGCGGCCAGTTCCGCATACTGATCGTCGGACGGACCGCCCGGCAGCGCGCGAAAGCCGCGCGTGACTTCCTGCATGCACAGCACGTCGAAGTCGCCGAGCCGCCGGGCGGCGCCGACCGTGCGAGCAAGGTCGACCGTGCCGTCGGCGTCCCTTCCCCATTGGATGTTCCAACTGATGAGTCGCATCGTCGAATCTCCATTGTGTGACGGCCGTTCGTCTACAATCTCGTCTTTCCCCACAATCGTTCGTCAGGAAAAGCTGGTGTCAGAAGCCGTCCCTCTCTCCTTGCGCCGCGCGTCGAATGCGCCTGCCGCCCCCGATCGCGCCCCGGTTCTCGATATCGATTCGCTCGACATGGAAGCGCGCGGCGTCGGCCGCGTCGTCGACGAAAACGGCAAGCCCGGCAAGGTGATCTTCGTCGAGGGCGCGTTGCCCGGCGAGCGCGTCACGTATTCGAGCTTCCGCCGGAAGCCGACCTACGAGCAGGCGCAGGTCGTCGATATTCTGCGCCCGAGCGTGATGCGCACGCAGCCGAAATGCGTGTTTTTCGGAACCTGCGGCGGTTGCTCGATGCAGCATCTCGACATGCGCGCGCAGGTCGCGATCAAGCAGCGCGTGCTCGAGGACAATCTGTGGCATCTCGCGAAGCTGCGCGCGGAGGCGATGTTCGCGCCGATTCACGGTCCGTCGTGGGGCTACAGGTATCGGGCGCGCCTCACCGTGCGCCACGTCGCGAAGAAGGGCGGCGTGCTTGTCGGCTTCCACGAGAAGAAGAGCAGCTACGTCGCCGACATGACGAGCTGCGAAGTGCTGCCGCCGCACGTATCGGCGATGCTCGTGCCGCTGCGTCGGCTCGTCGAGCAACTGTCGATCCGCGACCGCATGCCGCAGATCGAGCTCGCGGTCGGCTCGCAGGTGACGGCGCTCGTGCTGCGCGTGCTCGAGCCGATCAACGCGGCCGACGAGGCGCTGTTGCGCGAATTCGCCGACGCGCACCGCGTACAGTTCTGGCTGCAGCCGAAGGGGCCGGATACGGTCGCGCCGTTCTATCCGCTCGACGTGCAGCTCGACTACACGCTGCCCGAATACGGAATCCGGATGCCGTTCAAGCCGACCGACTTCACGCAGGTCAATCACCAGATCAACCGCGTGCTCGTCGGCCGCGCGCTGCGCCTTCTCGCGCCCTCGCGCGACGATCGAGTGCTCGATCTGTTCTGCGGGATCGGCAACTTCACGCTGCCGCTCGCGCGGCTCGCGCGCGAGGTGGTCGGGATCGAGGGCAGCGAAACGCTGACGTCGCGCGCGCTCGAGAATGCGAGGGAAAACGGCGTTGGCGGCCATACGTCGTTTGCATGCCGCAACCTGTTCGAGGTCACGGCCGACGATCTGCGAGCACTCGGCGCGTTCGACAAGTTCCTGATCGATCCGCCGCGCGAAGGCGCGCTCGCGGTGTCGAAGGCGCTCGCGGAGATCGCGCAGAGTGGCGTCGGGCCGCTGCCTTCGCGGATCGCCTACGTGTCGTGCAATCCGTCAACGCTCGCGCGGGACGCGGGTCTCCTCGTGCACGAGGCGGGCTACCGCCTGAAGGGCGCGGGCGTCGTCAACATGTTCCCGCACACGTCGCACGTCGAATCGATCGCGCTCTTCGAGCGCGCGTGACGGCGGCGCCCGCGCGGCACGCACGCAAAAAAACCGGCCAGAGGGCCGGTTTTTCGTGACGTGCGCCGAGGTGTCGCTCAGGCTCAGTTTCGGTTGCCGCCGAAGATGCCAAGCAGCGCGAGCAGGTTTGTGAACACGTTGTACAGATCGAGGTAGATCGCGAGCGTCGCGCTGATGTAGTTGGTTTCGCCGCCGTTCACGACGCGCTGGACGTCGAACAGCATGTACGCCGAGAAGATCACGATCGCGAGCACCGACACGGTCAGCATCAGCGCCGGCAACTGCAGAAACATGTTCGCGACCATCGCGAGCAGGAGCACGATCACGCCGACGAAGAGCCACTTGCCGAGGCCCGAGAAATCGCGCTTGCTGACGGTCGCGACCGTCGCCATCGCGGCAAAGATCACGCCGGTGCCGCCGAACGCGAGCATGATGAGCGACGGGCCATTCGAAAAGCCGAGAATGAAGCTCAGCAGGCGCGACAGCATCAGGCCCATGAAGAACGTGAAGCCGAGCAGCACGAACACGCCGGCCGAGCTGTTCTTCGTGCGCTCGATCGCGAACATGAAGCCGAACGCTATCGCGAAGAACGCGAGGAGGCTCATCATCGGGCTCGTCGCGGCGAACAGCGAGAAACCCGTCGCGACGCCGACCCACGCGCCGAGTACGGTCGGCACCATCGACAGCGCGAGGAGCCAGTAGGTGTTGCGCAGCACGCGGTTGCGAGTCTCGGCCGTGCTGATCGCGCCGCTGCGGCCGAAGTTGTACGAGTCGTTCATGGTTTCTCCTAACATGGAACGTCGCGGCGCCGCCGGCGGGCGGCGCGCTTGTTGCGCCGCAAAAACCGTGAGGCCGCTACCCCCTAAGATAGGTTTCGAGGGCGGAGGTTTCAACGCCTCGGCGCCCGCGAAACACGAAGTATTGGAACCTTTCGTTCGTGTAAGGGTTCAATCGCAATGATACACGGGAACGTGTTACAATGGCGGATTCATTTGAAACTGTAACCTCTTAATTTCTTGGAGTTTTTATGGCAATCGAGCGCACCCTGTCGATCATCAAGCCGGATGCGGTGGCGAAGAACGTGATCGGCCAGATCTACAGCCGTTTCGAAAGCGCCGGCCTGAAGATCGTGGCGGCGCGCATGGCGCACCTGTCGCGCGCCGATGCGGAGAAATTCTATGCCGTGCACGCCGAGCGTCCGTTCTTCAAGGATCTCGTCGAATTCATGATCTCGGGCCCGGTGGTGATCCAGGTTCTGGAAGGCGAGAACGCGATCCTCACGAACCGCGACCTGATGGGCGCGACGGATCCGAAGAAGGCGGAAAAGGGCACGATCCGCGCCGACTTCGCGGACAGCATCGACGCGAACGCCGTGCACGGCTCGGACGCCCCGGAAACGGCGCGCGTCGAAATCGCGTTCTTCTTCCCGGAAATGAACGTCTACTCGCGCTAAGCGGGTCGGGATCCGGCGCGTTTGGGGGCAAGGCAGGGCATCATGGCGAGCGAAACCATCGTCAATCTACTCGACCTCGACGCCGAGGGTCTCGTCGCGTATTGCGGCAGCCTCGGCGAGAAGGCGTTTCGCGCTAAGCAACTGCAGCGCTGGATCCATCAATACAACGCAGCCGATTTCGACGGGATGACCGATCTCGCGAAATCGCTGCGCGAGAAGCTGAAGGGGCGCGCCGTCATCGGCACGCCCGACATCCTGAGCGATCACGTGTCGGCCGACGGCACGCGCAAGTGGCTCATCAACGTCGGCAGCGGCAACGCGGTCGAGACGGTGTTCATCCCCGAGGAGACGCGCGGCACGCTGTGCGTGTCGTCGCAGGCGGGGTGCGCGGTCAATTGCCGCTTCTGCTCGACCGGCAAGCAAGGTTTTTCCCGCAATCTGTCGACGGGCGAGATCGTCGGGCAACTGCGGATGGCGGAATTCGCGCTTCGCGCGTCGCTCGGACGCGAGCCCGGCCCGAACGGCAAGGCGGAACGCGTCGTCACGAACGTCGTGATGATGGGCATGGGCGAGCCGCTCCTCAATTATTCGGCGGTCGTGCCCGCGATGCGGCTGATGCTCGACGACAACGCATACGGCCTGTCGCGCCGGCGCGTGACGTTGTCGACGTCGGGCGTCGTGCCGATGATGGACAAGCTCGGCGCCGAGCTGCCCGTCGCACTCGCGGTGTCGCTGCACGCGCCGAACGACGCGCTGCGCGACGAGCTTGTGCCGCTCAACAAGAAGCATCCGCTGCGCGAGCTGATGGCCGCGTGCCAGCGCTATCTGAAGGTCGCGCCGCGCGATTTCATCACGTTCGAATACTGCATGCTCGACGGCGTCAACGACACCGAAGCGCATGCGCGCGAGCTGCTCGCGCTGACGCGCGACGTCCCGTGCAAATTCAATCTGATCCCGTTTAATCCGTTCCCGGAGTCGGGGCTCGTGCGCTCGAAGCCGGATCAGATCAAGCGCTTCGCGCAGATCCTGATCGACGCGGGCGTCGTGACGACGATCCGCAAGACGCGCGGCGACGACATCGACGCCGCCTGCGGCCAGCTGGCGGGCGCGGTCAAGGACCGCACGCGTCTCGCCGAGCGGACGGGCGCAGCAAAGATTATCGAGGTTCGGGCGGTTTGACGGGAATGCCCGGGCTGGCAGTGAAATACGCGTAAAGCGATCGGGGGCGGCGCGCGGCGCCGCGCAGTGTGTGACAACGGTGATGTTGCGAGCCCGGCCGGAGCCGGCGCGGGCGTGCAGGCAAGAAGAATCGACGCGAGGAAGAGAATGAGCGAACCGCAGCCGTCTAAGAGCCCAGAGACGAACGCAGGCGAGAAACCGGCGGTGGCTGGCGCCGGCATTGCGTCGGTCGCGGCAGTGGGCGCACGGCTCGCGGAGTTGCGCGAGGCGAGGGGATGGTCGGTCGAAGACGTGTCCGCGCGGCTGAAGGTTGCGGCGCCGAAGCTGCAGGCGCTCGAGGCGGGCGATACGAGCCAGCTGCCGGGCACGACCTTCGCGCTTGGCCTCGTGCGCAGCTACGCGAAGATGCTCGGTGTCGATCCGGAGCCGTTCGCGCAGGCGCTGCGCCGCGAGAAGGGCGTGCCCGAGGTCGATCTGTCGATGCCCGCATCGGCCGGCACCGATCTGCCGCGCGGCCGGGTATCGATTCCGCTCGGCGGTTCGTCGCGCGGCCGGCCATGGCTGTGGGCGGTCGCGGCGGTCGTCGTCGCGCTCGTCGCCGCGGTGATGTGGCACACGGGCGGCGAATCGTCGAACTGGCTTGCGCGCTTCAAGTCGAGCGGCGCGGACGAAGCCGCATCGGCCGCGCATGCGCAGCAGCCGGAAGGCGCCGCGTCCGATCTGCCCGCGAGCACGGCCGTGTCGGGCACGGTGACGCAGGCGGGCGCCGTCACGGCGCCTGCGGTGCAGCCCGTCAGCGGCGCATCGGGCGGTGACGCGGCTACGGCGGGCGCGCCGGCCGCCGGTTCCGCGCCGGCAGTCGCGAGCACCGTGACCGCGCCGCCCGCGTCGGCTGTGGTTGCGCCTGCGGCGGCGGTTCAGCCGGCCGTGCCGGCGGCCGACGGCGCGAACGCAGCCGTGACGGTCGCGCCCGGCCAGTCGGTCGTCGCACTGAAGGTTGCGCAGGACTGCTGGTTCAGCGTGCGGGACAAGAACGGCAAGGAGTTGTTCTCGTCGCTCGTGCGCGCCGGCGAGACCAAGCAGATCGCGGGTGACGCGCCGCTCAAGGTCACGATCGGCAACAAGGCCGGGCTCGAATCGATCGCTTTCGACGGCAAACCCGTCGATCCGGCAAAATACTCGACGGCTCGGGGCAACGTCGCGCGTTTCGCATTGCCCTGACGGCAAGCGCCGTGGCCGACGGGACACGGCGCTTTTCTCTTTCGCGCGCGGCCGATGGCGGCGCGTTTGGCGTAAATTGGATCTATCGATGCAATCCGAAGCTCAATCCCCACGCAGCAGTCAGATTTGTTCAACCGAGCCGGTGTTCGGCGGGCATGCGCCGCGGCGCGTGTCGCATGCGGTCGACGTCCGCTGGGGTGGAACGCTCGTGACGATCGGCGGCGCCGCGCCCGTGCGCGTGCAGTCGATGACCAATACCGACACGGCCGACGCGATCGGCACCGCGATCCAGGTGAAGGACCTCGCGAACGCGGGCTCCGAGCTCGTGCGCATCACCGTGAACACGCCGGAGGCCGCCGCCGCCGTGCCGGCGATCCGCGAGCAGCTCGACCGGATGGGCGTGTCGGTGCCGCTCGTCGGCGATTTCCACTACAACGGCCACCTGCTGCTGCGCGACTATCCCGGCTGTGCGGAATCGCTGTCGAAGTACCGGATCAATCCGGGCAACGTCGGCCAGGGCGCGAAGCGCGATTCGCAGTTCGCGCAAATGATCGAAGCCGCGATCAAGTACGACAAGCCGGTGCGGATCGGTGTGAACTGGGGCAGCCTCGATCAGGATCTGCTCGCGCGGATGATGGACGAGAACGGCGCGCGCGCCGAGCCGTGGGAAGCGCAAAGCGTGATGTACGAGGCGCTGATCCAGTCAGCGATCGGCTCTGCCGAGCGTGCGGTCGAACTCGGCCTCGGCCGCGACAAGATCGTGCTGTCGTGCAAGGTGAGCGGTGTGCAGGACCTGATTGCCGTCTACCGCGAGCTCGCGCGCCGCTGCGGCTTCGCGCTGCACCTCGGCCTCACCGAGGCGGGCATGGGCTCGAAGGGCATCGTTGCGTCGACGGCCGCGATCGGTGCGCTGCTGCAGGAAGGGATCGGCGACACGATCCGCATCTCGCTCACGCCGGAACCCGGCGCGCCGCGCACGGGCGAAGTGATCGTCGGCCAGGAGATCCTGCAGACGATGGGGCTGCGCTCGTTCGCGCCGATGGTGGTCGCGTGCCCGGGTTGCGGGCGCACGACGAGCACGCTGTTCCAGGAGCTCGCGCTGCAGATCCAGACGTACCTGCGCGAGCAGATGCCCGAGTGGCGCAAGGCGTATCCGGGCGTCGAGAAGATGAACGTCGCGGTGATGGGCTGCATCGTCAACGGCCCGGGCGAGTCGAAGCACGCGAACATCGGCATCAGCCTGCCGGGCTCGGGCGAGAACCCGGCCGCGCCCGTGTTCGTCGACGGCCAGAAAGTGAAGACGCTGCGCGGCGAGCACATCGCGGAAGAATTCCAGCAGATCGTGAGCGACTACGTCGCGCGCACCTACGGCCGCGCTGCGGTCCAGAATTAATTCGTCTACCGTATTTCAGATGACAGAACAAAAGCGAAAGCTCGAGAAGCTGACGGGCGTGAAGGGTATGAACGACATCCTCCCGCAGGATGCCGGCTTGTGGGAATTCTTCGAGGCGACCGTGAAGTCGCTGCTGCGCGCGTACGGCTATCAGAACATCCGTACGCCGATCGTCGAGCACACGCAGCTCTTCACGCGCGGCATCGGCGAAGTGACCGACATCGTCGAGAAGGAGATGTACAGCTTCGTCGACGCGCTGAACGGCGAGAACCTCACGCTGCGTCCCGAGAACACCGCCGCCGTCGTGCGCGCGGCGATCGAGCACAACATGCTGTACGACGGACCGAAGCGCCTGTGGTACGTCGGCCCGATGTTCCGTCACGAGCGTCCGCAGCGCGGCCGCTATCGCCAGTTCCACCAGGTCGGCGTCGAGGCGCTCGGCTTCGCGGGCCCGGACGCGGATGCGGAAATCATCATGATGTGCCAGCGCCTGTGGGACGATCTCGGCCTGACGGGCATCAAGCTCGAGATCAACTCGCTCGGCCTTGCCGAAGAGCGCGCCGCGCACCGCGTCGAGCTTATCCAGTATCTCGAGCAGCACGCCGAGCAGCTCGACGACGACGCGCAGCGCCGCCTTTACACGAATCCGCTGCGCGTGCTCGACACGAAGAATCCCGCGCTGCAGGAGATCGTGCAGAATGCGCCGAAGCTGATCGACTTCCTCGGCGACGCGTCGCGCGCGCACTTCGAAGGCCTGCAGAAGCTGCTGAAGGCGAACAACCTGCCGTTTACGATCAACCCGCGTCTCGTGCGTGGGCTCGACTACTACAACCTGACCGTGTTCGAGTGGGTGACCGACAAGCTCGGCGCGCAAGGCACGGTCGCCGCGGGAGGCCGCTACGATCCGCTGATCGAGCAACTGGGCGGCAAGCCGACCGCCGCGTGCGGGTGGGCGATGGGCGTCGAGCGCATTCTCGAGCTCCTGAAGGAAGAGAACCTCGTGCCCGAGCAGGAGGGCGTCGACGTGTACGTCGTCCACCAGGGCGATGCGGCGCGCGAGCAGGCGTTCGTCGTCGCGGAGCGTTTGCGTGACACGGGCCTCGACGTGGTTCTCCACTGCAGCGCGGACGGCGCGGGCGCGAGCTTCAAGTCGCAGATGAAGCGCGCGGACGCGAGCGGCGCGGCATTCGCGGTGATTTTCGGCGAAGACGAGATCGCGAACGGCACGGCGAGCGTGAAGCCGCTGCGCGGCACGGGCGCCGGAGGCGACAAGAACGTTCAACAGTCCGTGCCGGTCGAAAGCTTGACCGATTTTCTAATCAATGCGATGGTTGCAACCGCCGAAGACGGCGACGACTGATCGCGGCGCATCCGCTCGACAAAAGCGTGTACAGGAAGGAATCGCTAGGCGATGAGTTATCACGACGAACAAGAATCGATTGAAAGCCTGAAGGCGTGGTGGGCTCGATGGGGCAATCTGACGACCTGGATCGCGATTGCCGTCCTCGCCGCCGCTGCCGCCTGGAACGGCTGGAATTACTGGCAACGGCGCCAGGCCGCGCAGGCGGCCGTGCTGTACGAGCAGGTGCAGCAGGCGGTCCAGTCGAACGACAAGGCGAAGGTCGCGCGCGTCGCGTCGGACATGGAAGACAAGTTCGGCGGCACCGCATATGCGCAGATGACGGCGCTCGAAGCGGCGAAGGCGCTGTACGGCGCGGGCGACGCGGCGGGTGCGAAGGCGCAGTTGCAGTGGGCCGCCGATCACGCGAAGGACGACGAGTACAAGCAGATCGCGAAGCTGCGTCTCGCATCGCTGTTGCTCGACGAGAAGGCGTACGATGCTGGCCTCGCGCTGCTGTCGGGCACGCCGTCGGACGCGTTCAAGGGCATCGTCGCCGATCGCCGCGGCGATCTGCTCGCCGCGCAGGGCAAGAGCGACGACGCGCGCGCCGCGTACAGGCTCGCGCTCGATTCGCTGTCGAAGGACGACACGTCTGCGCGCCAACTCGTGCAGTTCAAGCTGGACGCGCTCGGCGGTTGAGCGCCCACGCTCCGTTTTACAACTTAACTTTGCTTCGCTATCGATGAATCTGCTGAAACGTTACGCTGCACCCGTTGCCTGCGCGGCGGCCGTCCTGGTTCTCGCGGCCTGTTCGTCAACGAAGGACGCACGCCGCGTGCCGACGCCGCTCACCGAGTTCAAACCCGTGCTCGACGTGCAGCAGGTGTGGAAGGCGAGCGTCGGCAAGGGCGGCCGCTACTCGTTCTCGCCCATCGCGGTGGGTGACGCGGTGTACGTCGCCGGCGCGAACGGTTCGGTCGAGAAGATCGACGCGAAGACAGGCCAGGAAGTCTGGCGCGCGAAGGTGGGTTCCGATCTGTCGGCGGGCGTCGGCAGCGACGGCAACCTGACCGCGGTCGGCGCGCTGAAGGGCGGCGTGTTCGTGCTCGGCCCGGACGGCAAGCTGCTATGGAAGACGACCGTGCAGGGCGAAGTCTTTTCGCCGCCGCTCGTCGGCAACGGCCTCGTGATCGTGCGCACGATCGACGGCCAAGTGATCGCATTCAACGCGCAGACGGGCGAGCAGAAGTGGAGTTACCGCAATCGCGCAGTGCCGCTCAATCTGCGCGTGTCGGCCGGCATGACGTTCGCCGGCGATGCGGCGGTGCTCGCGGGCTTCCCGGGCGGCGGTCTCGTCGCGCTGAACCTGCAGACGGGCGAGCCGTTCTGGCAGACGCCCGTGTCGTTCCCGAAGGGCGTGACCGAAGTCGAGCGGATCAACGACGTGACGGGCGCGCCGACGCTCGTCGGCGCCGAGACGTGCGCGGTGACGTTCCAGGGCCAGCTCGGCTGCTTCGACGCGAACTCGGGCCGTCCTCTGTGGGAGAAGGCGTTCTCGAGCCGCAGCGGCGTCGCGCAGGACGATACGGTGGTCGCAGGCGGCGACGACTGGTCGGTCGTGTCGGCGTACGACGTCGCGACGGGCAAGGAGCTCTGGCGCAACGACAAGCTGAAGAGCCGCGACGTCGGCGTGCCGTATCTGCTCGGCCGTGCGGTCGTGTTCGGCGACTACAAGGGCTTCGTGCACTTTCTGTCGCGCGACGACGGCACGTTCGTCGCGCGGCTGAAGACGGACGGCAGCGCGATCAACGCGGCGCCCGTGCTCGCCGGCAACACGCTCGTCGTCCAGACGCAGGACGGCGGCGTGTACGGTTTCCGTCCGCGCTAAGCGCGCGACGCAACCGCGCGGCCGCGCGCTTCGCCGGCCGTGCGTCGTATTTTTTGCGCGTGCGTTCGGCCATTGCCGGGCGGCCGCGGCCCGGCGGCGCGGCATGACGCGATCCGCGGGGGCTGGGAGCGAATCGAAAAAAAAGAGCGGCGCGACACGTATGCCGCCGCCTGCGCCGACGCGGCGTGAATTCGTGCTAATTTCCATCAAGCGCAGCCGCCTGCGGCATGCGGGCTCACCGCCGCTGCGTTTCACGTAGACGACATCATCAGATGAAACCGGTCATTGCCCTCGTTGGGCGCCCCAATGTGGGGAAATCCACGCTGTTCAACCGGCTCACGCGCTCGCGCGATGCGCTGGTCGCCGATCTGCCCGGCCTGACGCGCGATCGCCATTACGGCGAGGGGCGAGTCGGCGCGCGGCCGTATCTCGTCGTCGACACGGGCGGCTTCGAGCCCGTCGCGAAGGACGGCATCCTGCACGAGATGGCGCGACAGACGCGCCAGGCGGTCGAGGAGGCGGACGTCGTCGTGTTCATCGTCGACGGCCGCAACGGCCTCGCGCCGCAGGACAAGTCGATCGCCGATTATCTGCGCAAGACCGGACGGCCGATCTTCCTCGTCGTCAACAAGGCCGAGGGAATGAAATACACGGCGGTCGCGTCGGATTTCTACGAGCTCGGCCTGGGCGATCCGCGCGCGATCTCGGCCGCGCACGGCGACGGCGTGACCGACATGATCAACGAGGCGCTCGAAGTCGCGTACGCGGGCCAGCCGGACGAGAGCGAAGAAGACGCCGCCGCGCGCGGCATCAAGATCGCGATCGTCGGCCGGCCGAACGTCGGCAAGTCGACGCTCGTCAACACGCTGATCGGCGAAGACCGCGTGATCGCATTCGACATGCCGGGCACGACGCGCGATTCGATCTATGTCGACTTCGAACGCAACGGCAAGCAGTACACGCTGATCGACACGGCGGGCCTGCGCCGTCGCGGCAAGGTGTTCGAGGCGATCGAGAAATTCTCGGTCGTGAAGACGCTGCAGTCGATCTCCGACGCGAACGTCGTCATTCTTCTGCTCGATGCGCGGCAGGACATCTCCGATCAGGACGCGCACATCGCGGGCTTCGTCGTCGAGCAGGGGCGCGCGCTCGTCGTCGGCGTGAACAAGTGGGACGGCCTCGATCCGCACGTGCGAGAGCGCGCGAAGGCCGATCTCGCGCGCAAGCTCAAGTTCCTCGATTTCGCGAAGTCCCACTTCATCTCGGCAGCGGAGAAGACGGGCATCGGCCCGCTGATGCGCTCGGTCGACGACGCGTATGCGGCCGCGATGAAGAAGCTGCCGACGCCGAAGCTCACGCGCGCGCTGATCGATGCGGTCGAGTTCCAGCAGCCGCGCCGACGCGGCCCGGTGCGGCCGAAACTGCGCTATGCGCACCAAGGCGGACAGAATCCGCCCATCATCGTCATTCACGGCAACGCGCTCGACGCGGTGACCGAGACGTACAAACGCTATCTCGAGAATCGATTCCGAGAAACTTTCTCGCTGATGGGCACTCCATTGCGCATAGAGTTTCGCTCGTCGACGAACCCTTACGCCGATAAGGAGTGAGTGAGGCGCGCCGCGTCAGCCGGACGGCAGAGCCGGGCGGGGCGGACAAAATCGGCTATAGTGTAGCGATTGGCGGCGGATCTCTTTTTCTTCGCCCCAATCTAGTCAACCTGCAAAAAAGATGGAGTACGCCATGAGCAACAAAGGGCAATTGTTACAAGACCCGTTTTTGAACGCACTGCGTAAAGAGCACGTGCCGGTTTCGATCTATCTCGTCAACGGCATCAAGCTTCAAGGGAACATCGAATCGTTCGACCAGTACGTCGTGTTGCTCAGGAACACGGTTACACAGATGGTTTACAAGCACGCCATTTCGACGGTCGTGCCGGCGCGTCCGGTGAACTTCCACCCGGATGCGGAAGCAGCGTCCTAACCCATTGCCGCGGCTGGCTCGCGTCGCCGTCGGCTTCCGATGCCAGCCGCCTTACCTTGACATCCGATAATTTGATCAACGCAGCGTTAGTGGGCATCGATTTCGGCAAGACCGATTTCGAAGCCAGTCTCGAAGAACTCAGTCTGCTCGCCTCCAGTGCGGGCGCCCATCCCGCCGTCACGCTGACGGGCCGCCGTTCCAGTCCCGACGCCGCCATGTTCGTCGGCAGCGGCAAAGCGGACGAACTCCGGCTTGCCTGCGAAGCGAACGACGTCGAAATCGTCATCTTCAATCACGCGCTCGCCCCCGCCCAGCAACGCAATCTGGAGCGCATGCTTAATCGGCGCGTCGTCGACCGCACGAGCCTCATCCTCGACATCTTCGCGCAGCGCGCGCGCAGTCACGAAGGCAAGCTGCAGGTCGAGCTCGCACAGCTCCAATACCTTGCGACCCGGCTGATTCGAGCCTGGACCCACCTCGAGCGCCAAAAGGGCGGTATCGGCCTGCGCGGCCCCGGCGAAACGCAGCTCGAAACCGACCGGCGCCTGATCGGCGAGCGCATCAAGATGCTGAAGACTCGGCTCGACAAGCTGCGCCGCCAGCATCACACGCAGCGTCGGCAGCGTGCGCGCAGCGGCACGATGTCGGTGTCGCTCGTCGGCTACACGAATGCGGGCAAGTCGACGCTCTTCAATGCGCTGACGAAAGCACAGGCATACGCGGCGGATCAATTGTTCGCGACGCTCGACACGACGTCGCGGCGCGTGTATCTCGGCGACGAGGTCGGGCAGATCGTCGTGTCCGATACCGTCGGCTTCATCCGCGAGCTGCCGCACCAACTGGTCGCGGCATTCCGCGCGACGCTCGAAGAGACGATCCACGCGGATCTGCTGCTGCACGTTGTCGATGCGTCGAGCGCGGTGCGGCTCGAGCAGATCGAGCAGGTCAACGAGGTGCTGCACGAAATCGGCGCGGACTCGATCCGCCAGATTCTCGTGTTCAACAAGATCGATGCCGTGCCCGAGCTCGAGGCCCGCGGGGATGCGGTCGAGCGGGACGAGTATGGTAATATCTCGCGCGTCTTTTTGAGCGCGCGCACGGGCCAGGGTCTGGACTCGCTGCGTGCCGCCATCGCCGAGATCGCTACCGCGGAACATCTTGTCGGCGCCGTGCCGCTCGACGGCGCGCCGGCGCAACCACACGAAGACCACCCGGTTTCCGAACATGGGCGCTGACGGCTGCGGCCGGTCAAGTTGCTCCAATCTGGTGAACAAACACAGGTGAATGACTACAACGAGCGGAGTACCTGGCGGCGGATGTGCGCCTTGCTGTCGATCAACGATCCCCGCTGGGGACGCGGCGGCAACGGCGACAAGCCGCGACCGAACGAATCGAAGCGCCCGAACGGACGCGACGATGGCCCCCCGGACCTCGATGAGATGTGGCGGAGCTTCAACCGTCGCCTGAGCGGCTGGTTCGGCGGCAAGGGTGGCGGCAACAACGGCTTTCGTCCGGACAACGGGCGCGCAGCGCGTGTCGGCGTCGGCATCGTCGCGGGCGTGCTGATCGCAATCTATCTCGGCAGCGGCATTTTCATCGTTCAGGACGGTCAGACGGGCGTCGTGCTGCGCTTTGGCGAGTACAAGGGCTCGGTCGGCGACGGTGTCCACTGGCGCCTGCCATATCCGTTCGAATCGCACGAGATCGTCGATACGGCGCAGGTGCGGTCGATCGAGATCGGACGCAACAACGTCGTGCGGCTCGCGAACGTGAAGGACGCGTCGATGCTGACGCGCGACGCCGACATCGTCGACGTGCGCTTCGCCGTTCAATATCGGATCGGGTCTGCGACCGACTACCTGTTCCGTGCCGCCGATCCCGAGCGCAGCGTGTCGCAGGCGGCGCAGGCGGCGGTGCGCGAGATCGTCGGCGCGAAGAGCGCGGACGACGTGCTCGCACAGGATCGCGACGCGCTGCGCGATGCGCTCGCGAAGGCGATCCAGCACGACCTCGACCGCTACCGGACGGGGCTCGTCGTCACCGGCGTGACCGTGCAGAGCGTCGCGCCGCCCGAGCAGGTGCAGGCGGCCGTCGACGACATCGCGAAGGCGCGTCAGGACGGCGAAGCCGCGAAGAACGCCGCGCAGGCGTACGCGAGCGAATTACTGCCGCGTGCGCAGGGCGACGCGGCGAAGATGGTCGACGACGCGAAGTCGTACGCGGAGCGCGTCGTCGCGCAGGCGGAAGGCGACGCCGAGCGCTTCAAGCAAGTCTATGCGCAGTACTCGAAGGCGCCCGCGGTGATCCGCGAGCGGATGTACCTCGAGACGATGCAGGAGATCTATTCGAACACGACGAAGGTGTACGTCGGCAACAAGGCGGGCAACAGCGTGCTGTATCTGCCGCTCGACAAGATCGTCGAAGCGGGCCGCCAGCGCGCGGCCGACGCGGCGAGCGCCGCCGCGCCCGCGAGCGGAGCACAGACGCCTGCGTTTTCCGCGCCGGCGTCGGCTGCGGCGAGCGCGCCTCGCGCGTCCGCGCCCGCCGCGGCGAGTCCGGCGTCCGGCAGCGATCCGCTGCGCTCGCGCGAGGCGTTCCGCAGCCGCTCGCGCACCGATGATCTGCAGTAACGAGGAGCGCATTACATGAACCGAATCATCGCGCTCGTCGTAGCGATCGTCATCGTCGCACTGGTGGCTTCGTCGACGGTGCTCGTCGTCGATCCGCGCCACGCGGCCGTGCTGTCGTCGCGCGACGGCGACGCGCCGACGCTCGCCGGCCCCGGCCTTCATTTCAAGCTGCCGCAGCCGCTGCAGACGGCGACGTTCGTCGACGTCCGCATCCAGACGCTCGACTCGGCCGATCCGCAGATCCTGACGACGAAGGACAAGAGCGACGTGCTCGTGAGCCCCGTCGTCAAGTACCGGGTCGCCGACGTGCTCAAGTACTACAAGGAAACGGGCGGTGCGCCGCGCGGCGAGGTCGATCGCCTGTCGGCGGCCGTCAAGGGCGCGCTCGGCGGCGCGTTCGCGAAGCGCGAGCTCGACAGCGCGCTCGGCAGCCAGCGCGCGATCGCCGACGAGGCGAAGCGCGTGCTGCAGGCCGATGCGACGCCGCTCGGCATCGACATCGTCGATGTGCAGCTCATGCGCATCGATCTGCCTGCCGCGCAGGCGGACGGCGCGTACCAGCGGATGACGGCCGAGTTGCAGCGTCAGGCCGAGCGCGAGCGCGCGGAAGGCGCGGCGCAGGCGGAAGAGATCAAGGCGGACGCGGCCCGGCAGCAGCAGACGATTCTCGCGGAAGGCTACAAGGCCGCGCAGTCGATCAAGGGGGAGGGCGACGCGAAGGCCGCGTCGATCGCCGCCGACGCATTCGGCCGCGATCCGCAGTTCTACCAGTTCTACGCGAGCCTGCAGGCGTATCGGAACAGCTTCAAGCCGAACGACGTCATCGTCGTCGATCCGGACAGCGAGTTCTTCCGCTTCATGCGCAGCCCGACGGGCGGCGCCGCGGCGCCGGCTGCCGCTCCCCGCAACCGTTGATGTGCAAGGGGCGTCGTCGTCCGCATGGATTTCGCTGGTTCGTTACTGCTTGCTCTCGCGCTGATGCTCATCATCGAGGGCGCCTTTCCGTTCGTGTTTCCGAGCGCGTGGCGCGACACGTTCCGTAGAATAGCGGAGCGGCCTGCGCACCATATCCGGATCGGCGGGTTCATCGTGATGGCGATCGGGCTTGCGCTGCTCCTGCTCGTCACCTGACCCGGCCGTGCGCGTCCGCTCGGCGCTTCCCGGCCATCCGCCGGGACGCCGGGCGCCGACCCGATTTCAATCCGAGGCGCGCGTCGCGCGCGCCGTGTTTCCCGTCGTAGGATCGCAACGATGTCGACCTGGTTACTTCCCGAGAATATTGCCGACGTGCTGCCGTCGGAGGCGCGCAAGATCGAGGAGCTGCGTCGCAGGCTGCTCGACCGATTTCGTTCGTATGGCTACGAGATGGTCATGCCGCCGCTCCTCGAGTATCTGGAATCGCTGCTGACGAGCGGCGGCAACGAGTTGCGGTTGCGCACGTTCAAGCTCGTCGATCAGGTGTCGGGCCGCACGCTCGGCTTGCGCGCGGACATGACGCCGCAGGTCGCGCGGATCGACGCGCACCTGCTGAACCGCCAGGGCGTGACGCGCCTCTGCTACGCGGGCCCCGTGCTGCACACGCGGCCGCGCGGGCTGCACGCGAGCCGCGAGCAGCTCCAGGTCGGCGCGGAAATCTACGGACATGCGGGCCTCGAGGCCGATCAGGAGATCCAGCAGTTGATGCTCGACGCGCTGCATCTGACTGGTCTGAAGAAAATTCGGCTCGACCTGTGCCATGCGGGCGTGCTGGCGGCGCTCTTCGCGCGCGACGCGGTCGCGGCCGAGCGCGGCGAGGCGCTCTACGACGCGCTCGCCGGCAAGGACGTGCCGCGCCTGAACGAATTGACCGACGATCTCGGCGCCGATACGCGCGCCGCGCTGCGCGCGCTGCCGCGCCTGTACGGTGACGCGTCGGTGCTCGACGAGGCGCGCCGCCAGCTGCCGGCGCTGCCCGAAATCGCGCGCGCGCTCGACGACCTCTCGCATCTCGCCGCGCAGGTGAAGGACGCCGAGGTCGCGATCGATCTCGCCGATCTGCGCGGCTACGCGTATCACAGCGGCGCGATGTTCGCCGCATACGTCGACGGCGTGCCGAACGCGGTCGCGCACGGCGGCCGCTACGACCACGTCGGTCAGGCGTACGGCCGCGCGCGCCCGGCGACGGGCTTTTCACTCGACCTGCGCGAAATTGCGCGGATTTCGCCGATCGAGGCGCGCGGCGCCGCGATTCTGGCGCCGTGGAAGCAGGACGACGCGCTGCGCGCGGCGGTCGGTGCGCTGCGCGACGCGGGCGAAGTCGTGATCCAGGCGCTGCCGGGGCACGATCACGTGCTCGACGAGTTCGCGTGCGACCGCACGCTCGTCGAACAGGGCGGCGCGTGGGTGGTCGAGCCCCGCTGAACGCGTCGCGCCGCCGGGCTTCCGACGCGCTTCCAGCGTGCAATGTCGTTGAAGCGAAACGGAAAAATTCGGAACCGGCGGCGAACCTAGGTAGAATACGTTTTTAACCAGCTAACGAATCAACATGTCTGCCAGCGCAGTGAACGCGACTCCCGGGCGCAATGTCGTCGTCGTGGGGACTCAATGGGGTGATGAAGGCAAAGGCAAGATCGTCGACTGGCTGACGGACCACGCTCAGGGCGTCGTGCGTTTCCAGGGCGGCCACAACGCCGGCCACACCCTCATCATCGGCGGCAAGAAGACCATCTTGCGCCTCATCCCGTCGGGCATCATGCGTGAAGGCGTCGCCTGCTACATCGGCAACGGCGTCGTGCTGTCGCCCGAGGCGCTCTTCAAGGAAATCGGCGAGCTGGAAGAGGCAGGGCTGAACGTTCGCGAGCGCCTGTTCATCTCCGAAGCCGCGACGCTGATCCTGCCGTACCACATCGCGATCGACCAGGCGCGCGAAGCGCGCCGCGGCGCGGGCAAGATCGGCACGACGGGCCGCGGCATCGGCCCCGCGTACGAAGACAAGGTCGGCCGCCGTGCGCTGCGCGTGCAGGATCTGTTCGACGCGAGAACGTTCGCCGACCGCCTGCGCGAGAATCTCGACTTCCACAACTTCGTGCTGACGCAGTATCTCGGCGGCGCGGCCGTCGATTTCCAGGCGACGCTCGACACGATGCTCGGCTACGCGGACCGTCTGAAGCCGATGGTCGCCGACGTGTCGCGCCGTCTGTACGAAGAGAATCACGCGGGCCGCAACCTGCTGTTCGAAGGTGCGCAAGGCACGCTGCTCGACATCGATCACGGCACCTATCCGTTCGTCACGTCGAGCAACTGCGTCGCGGGCGCGGCGGCGGCGGGCGCGGGCGTCGGTCCGCAGAAGCTCGACTACATCCTCGGCATCACCAAGGCTTATTGCACGCGCGTCGGTTCGGGCCCGTTCCCAAGCGAGCTGTACGACGCGGACAATCCGAGCCGCCAGGACCAGATCGGCGTCACGCTCGCGAACGTCGGCAAGGAATTCGGCTCCGTCACGGGCCGTCCGCGCCGCACCGGCTGGCTCGACGCGGCCGCGCTGCGCCGCTCGATCCAGATCAACGGCGTGTCGGGCCTCTGCATGACGAAGCTCGACGTGCTCGACGGCCTCGAGGAAGTGAGGCTGTGCGTTGGCTACAAGATCGACGGCGAAGACGTCGACCTGCTGCCGCGCGGCGCGGCCGAGGTCGCGCGCTGCGAGCCCGTCTACGAGACGTTCGGCGGCTGGAAGGAAAGCACGGTCGGCATCAAGTCGTGGGACGCGCTGCCCGCGAACGCGCGTGCGTATCTGACGCGCGTGCAGGAAGTGGCTGGCGTGCCGATCGACATGGTGTCCACTGGCCCGGATCGCGACGAGACGATCCTGCTGCGTCATCCGTTCAAGGTGTAAGCGCCGATGACGCAGAATCTCCTGGCGACGCTCTCGATGTCCGACCCGCGCAACGACGACAAGAATCTCTGGGTCGGCTGGGACGAATACCACCGGTTGATCGAGATGCTCGCGCTCGCGGTGCACGATTCGGGTTGGAAGTTCGACAAGATCCTGTGTCTTGCGCGCGGCGGTCTGCGCGTCGGCGATCAACTGTCGCGCATCTACGACCTGCCGCTCGCGATCCTCGCGACGAGCTCGTATCGCGAGGCGGCGGGCACGGAACAGGGCGATCTCGACATCGCGCAATACATCACGATGACGCGCGGCGATCTGTCGGGCAACGTGCTGCTCGTCGATGATCTCGTTGATTCGGGCGTGACGCTCGCGCGCGTCCAGCAGCATCTGAAGGAGCGTTATCCGGCCGTGACGGCCGTGCGTTCGGCGGTGCTCTGGTACAAGGGCTGCTCGAAGGTGAAGCCCGACTACCATGTCCAGTACCTGCCGACGAATCCGTGGATTCATCAGCCGTTCGAGGAATGGGATACAGTGCGTCCGCACAATCTCGCGGCATGGATCAAGCGCGGCAACGCGCAGCGCAACGACGCGTCCGGCGCGTGAGCGCGGCCAATGTTGCATCGAAAACGGCGCCCGGACGGCGCCGTTTTTTTTACGTCCTCTTTACAGCACCCGAAGAATCGCGCGGCAAGGGTAGGCGCGCCGCCCTCGCCCGGCTATCATGACGCCCCGTCGCGGGGGGAAGCGTCACGACCCCGTGCTACACTCGGCGCGCCGCCGCAAGTGGTGTGCTGACAACACCAGTGGGCGGCATTTTTGCGTGCCCAGTTAGAATAGCGCTCGATTTTCCGACCCCAGCACGGATTTATACCGCTTTTATGACCGACACGAATCACTCGTCCACGCGCCAGCATTCGCTGCAATCGCTCGCGATCGCCGCAATCGGCGTGGTTTTTGGCGACATCGGCACGAGCCCGCTGTACTCGCTCAAGGAAGCGTTCAGTCCGGCCCATGGCATTCCTCTCACGCAAAGCTCGATTCTCGGTGTGATCTCGCTGCTGTTCTGGGCGATCATTCTCGTCGTTGGCATCAAATACGTGTTGTTCGTGATGCGTGCGGACAACAACGGCGAAGGCGGCGTACTCGCGCTGATGGCGTTGTCGCTGCGGCCGCTGAATCCGAAGTCCCGCGTCACCGGGCTCATGATGGCGCTCGGCATCTTCGGCGCGTGCATGTTCTACGGCGACGCGGTGATCACGCCGGCGATCTCGGTGATGTCGGCGGTCGAGGGTATCGAGGTCGCGGCGCCGCAGCTAACGCATCTCGTGCTGCCGATCACGATCGTGATCCTGATCGCGTTGTTCTGGATTCAGCGGCACGGCACGGCGATGGTCGGCAAGCTGTTCGGCCCGATCATGGTGCTCTGGTTCGTCACGATCGCGGTGCTCGGCGTCTATCACATCGCGCGCGCGCCGATGGTCATCGCGGCGATCAACCCGTACTACGCGTTCTCGTTCATGTCCGAGCACGTGCTGCTCGCATACGTGGTGCTCGGCTCCGTCGTGCTCGTGCTGACGGGCGCGGAGGCGCTCTACGCGGACATGGGCCACTTCGGCGCGAAGCCGATCCGGCTCGCCGCGTACGTGCTCGTGATGCCGTCGCTCGTGATCAACTACTTCGGCCAGGGCGCGCTGCTGCTCCTCGATCCGAAGGCGATCGAGAATCCGTTCTTCCTGCTCGCGCCGCAATGGGCGGCGCTGCCGCTCGTCGTGCTGTCGACGGTCGCGACCGTGATTGCGTCGCAGGCGGTGATCTCGGGTGCGTATTCGCTGACGAGCCAGGCGATCCAGCTCGGCTATGTGCCGCGGATGAAGATCCTGCACACGTCCGACCTTGCGATCGGCCAGATCTACGTACCGGTCGTCAACTGGCTGCTGTTGTTCGTGATCCTCTGCATCGTGATCGGCTTCAAGAGCTCCGACAACCTCGCGGCCGCGTACGGCATCGCGGTGACGGCGACGATGGTGATCACGACGATCCTCGCCGCCGTCGTGATGGTGAAGGTCTGGAACTGGAACAAGCTGCTCGTCTCGCTCATCATCGGCGTGTTCCTCGTCGTCGATCTCGGCTTCTTTGGCGCAAACCTGTTGAAGGTCGAACAGGGCGGCTGGCTGCCGCTCGGCATCGGTGCGATGCTGTTCTTCCTGCTGATGACGTGGTACAAGGGGCGTCACATCGTCAAGGAACGCACAGCGGCCGACGGCATCCCTCTTACGCCGTTCCTGCAGGGGCTGCTCGCGCATCCGCCGCATCGCGTGTCGGGCACCGCGATCTATCTGACCGGCAACGACAAGCTGGTGCCGGTGAGCCTGCTGCACAACCTGAAGCACAACAAGGTGCTGCACGAGCGGACGCTGTTCCTCACGTTCGTCACGCGCGACATTCCGTATGTGAAGGATGACGAACGAGTCACGATCCAAGACGCGGGCGAGGGACTCTACATCGTCAAGGCGGAGTACGGCTTCAACGAGACGCCGGACGTGAAGGCGGTGCTCGAGGAAGTCGCGCGGCAGCGCGGCCTCACGTTCGAGCTGATGGATACGTCGTTCTTCCTCGCGCGCGAGACAGTCGTGCCGACTCATCTGCCCGGCATGTCGATCTGGCGCGAGCGCGTGTTCGCGTGGATGCACCAGAACGCCGCGAAGCCGACCGACTTCTTCTCGATTCCTGCCAACCGCGTTGTCGAGCTCGGCACGAAGATCGAGATCTGAGCGACGCATGCCGCGCCGTTCGTCGTCGAGCGGCGCGGCTCGATGCGTGAGTGGCGTCGAACTGCCTGTCGGCATTGACCGGCGCCGCACCACAAAAAAGCCCGCATCGGTGCGGGCTTTTTCATGTGCGCCCAGTATGGGCGCACTCCTGCGGGTGCAAGTCCCGCCATAAGCGGATCACGGCAAATGAAGCGAAGCGCAACTGCACGAGGGCGATCGAGTGTGGGGAGGACGCGTGGAGCGTAAATCGCGACGGTCAGATTAACTGACTGCCCCTATCCCGATTGCGGACGACGCGAGCTCAGCGCTGCTGCTTGAGCTTTGCGAACGCGGCGGCCATCGCGCCCGCCGGCTCCGGCTCGCGCGAGCGCTGCGGACGGTTGCCACCACGCATTCCGCTGCGATCCGCGCCGCCGCGGTCGCCTGCCGCACTTGGCGCAGCGTCGTCGTCGAGACGCATCGTCAGCGAGATCCGCTGGCGCTTCACGTCGACGTCGAGCACCTTCACCTTGACGACCTGACCCGCCTTCACGACTTCGTGAGGATCCTTGACGAATTTCGTCGACATCGCGGACACGTGGACGAGCCCGTCCTGGTGCACGCCGATGTCGACGAACGCGCCGAACGCGGCGACGTTCGTCACGACGCCTTCGAGCACCATGCCCGGCGCGAGATCCGACACTTTCTCGACGCCTTCGCGGAACGTCGCGGTCTTGAATTCGGGGCGCGGATCACGGCCCGGCTTCTCGAGCTCGACGAGAATGTCGCGCACCGTCGGCAGCCCGAAGCGTTCGTCGACGAATTCGGTGGGCGACAGGCCCGCGAGCGCGTCGCGGTTGCCGAGCACGTCGTCGATGCGCTTCTGGATCTTCGCGAGCATTCGCTCGACGACGGGGTACGCTTCCGGGTGAACCGACGAGCGATCGAGCGGGTTCTCGCCGCCGTTGATGCGCAGGAAGCCCGCGGCCTGCTCGAACGTCTTGTCGCCGAGGCGCGGCACCTTGCGCAGATGCTCGCGCGATGGGAACGGGCCATTCGCGTCGCGGTAGTCGACGATGTTGCGCGCGAGCGTCGTATTGAGGCCCGACACGCGCGCAAGAAGGGCGGCGGACGCGGTATTCGCGTCGACGCCGACCGCGTTCACGCAATCCTCGACGACCGCATCGAGCGAGCGCGCGAGCTCGCGCTGGTTCACGTCATGCTGATACTGGCCGACGCCGATCGCTTTCGGCTCGATCTTCACGAGTTCGGCGAGCGGGTCCTGCAGCCGGCGTGCGATCGACACCGCGCCGCGCAGCGACACGTCGAGTTCCGGGAATTCCTTCGCCGCTAGTTCCGACGCCGAGTAGACGGACGCGCCCGCTTCGGACACGACGATCTTCTGCAGTCCGAGCGTCGGATGTTTCGCGATCAGCTCGCTCGCGAGCTTGTCGGTCTCGCGCGATGCAGTGCCGTTGCCGATGCTGACGAGCTCGGCCTGCGTCTGTGCGGCGATGCGCGCGAGCTTCGCGAGCGAGCCGTCCCAGTCGCGGCGCGGCTCGTGCGGGTAGATCGTGTCGGTTGCGAGCAGCTTGCCGGTGCGGTCGACGACCGCAACCTTCACGCCCGTGCGCAGGCCGGGGTCGAGACCGATTACGGCCTTCGGGCCCGCGGGCGCGGCGAGCAGCAGGTCCTTCAGATTGCGTGCGAACACGCGGATCGCCTCGTGCTCGGCCGTCTCGCGCAACTGCGTGAGCAGCTCGGTCTCGATGTGCGGCTGCACCTTCACGCGCCAGCACCAGCGGCACACGTCGGACAGCCACTTATCGGCCGGCCGGCTCTGGTTCGCGATCCCGAAATGGCGCGCGATCATCGCCTCGCCCGGATGCGGCACTTGCGCGTCGAGTTCTTCGCCGAGGCCGAGCTTGACAGTCAGCACGCCAGCGTTGCGTCCGCGGAACAGCGCAAGCGCGCGGTGAGACGGCACTGTCTTGATCGTCTCCGAGTAATCGTAGTAGTCGCGGAATTTCTCGCCTTCCTCGCCTTCCTTGCCCTCGACGACGGCCGACGACACGACGCCGCGCTCGAACAGATAGTCGCGCAGCTTGCCGAGCAATTCCGCCGTCTCGCCGAATTGCTCGGACAAGATGTCGCGCGCGCCGTCGAGCGCCGCTTTCACGTCGGCGACGCCCTTGTCGGCGTCCACGTACGCGGCGGCTTCCGTTTGCGGATCGAGGAGCGGATTCGCGAGGAGCGCCTGCGCGAGCGGCTCGAGCCCCGCTTCGCGCGCGATCTGCGCGCGCGTGCGGCGCTTCGGCTTGTAGGGCAGGTACAGATCCTCGAGCGTCTGCTTGCTGTCGGCCGTGTCGATCGCCGCGCGCAGCTCGTCGGTCAGCTTGCCTTGCTCGTCGATGCTCGCGACGATCGTCGCGCGTCGCTCCTCGAGCTCGCGCAGATACAGGAGGCGTTCCTCGAGCTGGCGCAGCTGCGTGTCGTCCAGATTGCCCGTGACTTCCTTCCGGTAGCGGGCGATGAACGGAACGGTGGAGCCTTCGTCGAGGAGTTGCACCGCTGCGGCGACCTGCCTGGGCTGGACCGCCAGTTCGTCGGCGATGCGCTGTACGATCTTGAGTGCTACGGTTTCCGTCATGTCGTGATGTGCGTCTGCTGCCTGCTGAAATCGCCCGTGCCGGCCGGCTGCGCCTTCGGGCCGGAATGGGCGGGTGAATGGAGCGGGGCATTTTGCCATAAATGCAAATGGGGCTAGCCGCGGGTGTTAGAATTTCACCCATGATCCGCAGCTTTCCTACGACGTTGCCTACCTCCCGATTTTTCGTTGTCGCGTTCGCCGCAGCGCTTGCGGCGATGCTGTCCTGCGCGCCCGTCGCCGGCCTCGCGCAGACGTCTGCCGCCGCACCTGCCGCCGATGCGTCCGATGCGGGCACGTTCGCCGCGCAAGCGAATTTCGATGCGCGTCAAAAAGTGCTCAATCAACGCACGGCGGAAAACGACTATCGTTATGCGGTGGCTCAGCACGATTGCTACAGCACGTTTTTCGTCAATCGCTGCCTGGACAAGGCGCGCGAGACGATGCGCGCCGAGCGCGCGAGCATCAGCGAGGAACAGCTCGCGCTCGACGACGAGCAGCGTGCGGTGCGTGCGCAGGAGCGCGACCGGCAACTGGCGCTGAAGGAAGCCGAGCGCCAGGCGCAAGCGCCGCAGCGCGCGGCCGACGAAAAGGCGAGCGCGGCCGCATACGAAAGCAAGCAGCAGCAAAACGCGCTGAAGCGCGCGGAACGCGACGCACAGGCGCCGCAGCGCGCAGCCGACCAGAAGGCTTACGACGCGAAGCAGGCCGAGTTCCAGCGCAAGCTCGACGCAGCGCACGCGCAAGCGGCGAAGGACGCGCAGCAGCGCGCTGAGAACGCCGCGCGCTACGAACAGAAGCAGCGTGAGGCGGTGCAGCACAAGGCCGACGTCGAGGAGCGCCAGCGGCAGGCCGCCGAGAAGGCGCAACAGAAGCAGCAACAGCAGCAGTAACGGCCGACAGCAGGGCAGTAACGCGGTACGTTGGGTAGTGGTTTCGCAAGGCAATCTCGGGCATGCGGGCGGCTCGGCCGGCATGCTGGTTCAGTGAGGAGGCGAGTATGCAAACCCGTTTGGCGGAAACGCAACAGGAACTGTACAACCGACTGGCGTCGTTGCAGGAGCTGCACAGGCAGCTTGCCCGCGAGATCGAACTGAAGGAGGGTCGTTCCGATATCGACGACTTGGCGCTGCACCGGCTGAAGAAGGAAAAGCTGCTGGCCAAAGACAAAATCATCATGCTGCAATCGCAGCTCGAACCGGATAAGCGCGCTTAGGCGCGGCCTGGCAAGCGCCGGCGCCGCGGCAAGCGCCGGATACTAGGAACCGCTTGCCTTGAATTCACCGCTTGATGCCAATCCCGACGCGCGGCGCGACGAATTGTCCGCCGCGCGCTCACGCACGTCCGACGCCGGAGCGGCGGCAGGAGCGTACACGCCGAGCGTGAAACGCATCAACGAGCTCGACGCCATTTTCGGCGAAGGCGGACTGTTCGCGCGCGCGCTCGACGGCTATCGTCCGCGTGCGTCGCAAATCGACATGGCGCGCGCCGTCGCCGCCGCAATGGAGGCGTCGGGCAAGCTGATGCCCGAACCCGAGATCTTCGAGACGCGCAAGCGTCCCGCGCGGCGCCTGCAGGACGGCGCGTCCGCTGGCCGCGACGGCGCGCCCGCCGCGTCGTCCGACGACGAAGGGGGGGATAACAGCGACAACACGCTGATCGTCGAGGCCGGCACCGGCACCGGCAAGACCTACGCGTACCTCGTCCCGGCGATGCTCTGGGGCGGCAAGGTGATCGTGTCGACGGGCACGAAGCACCTGCAGGACCAACTGTTCCAGCGCGACATCCCGACGGTGCGCGACGCGCTCGCGGTGCCCGTGACGGTCGCGATGCTCAAGGGCCGCGCGAACTACCTGTGCCATTACTACCTGCAGCGCACGGCCGACAACGGCCGCTTGCCGTCGCGACAGGACACCGCGTACCTGCAGGACATCATCCGCTTCGCGAAGCTCACGAAGAGCGGCGACAAGGCCGAGCTCGCGAGCGTGCCGGAGACGTCGCCCGTGTGGTCGATGGTCACGTCGACCCGCGACAACTGCCTCGGCCAGGAATGCCCGCATTACAAGGACTGCTTCGTGATGCAGGCGCGCCGTGAGGCGCAGCAGGCGGACATCGTCGTCGTCAATCACCACCTGTTCTTCGCGGACATCATGTTGCGCGATACCGGGATGGCTGAGTTGCTGCCGAGTGCGAACACGATCGTCTTCGACGAAGCGCATCAGTTGCCCGAGACTGCAACGCTTTTTTTCGGCGAGACGCTGTCGACGACACAGATGCTCGAGCTCGCGCGCGATTCGGTCGTCGAGGGCCTCGCGCATGCGCGCGATGCGGTCGAATGGGTGAAGCTCGGCGGTGCGCTGGAGCGTGCCGCGCGCGATGTGCGGCTCGCGTTCGCCGACGACGGCATCGTGCGCATGTCGCTCGCGCAACTGGGCGACGGCCATCCGCTCTTCGGCGCACTCGATGTGGTCGAGGCGGCGCTCGATGCGTTGTCGACTGCGCTCGCCGGGCAGGCGGAGCGCGCCGAATCGATTGCGGCATGCCAGCGCCGCGCGAGCGAGCTGCAGGATCTGCTCGCGGGCTGGGTCGCGCCCGGCGCGAAAGCGGACGCAGCCGATGCGCAGGCCGCCGCGGAAGCGGGTGAGCGCGGCGATCCGAACGAAAAGGTGCGCTGGGTCGAAGTGTTCGCGCATACGGTCCAGCTGCACGAGACGCCGCTGTCCGTCGCGCCGATCTTCGCGAAGCAGCGTGCGGGCGTGCCGCGCGCGTGGATCTTCACGTCGGCGACGCTGTCGGTGCGCGGCGACTTCACGCACTACGCGGCGCAGATGGGCCTCGATGCACGCCGCTCGATGACGCTGCCGAGTCCGTTCGACTATCAAACGCAAGGACTCCTGTACGTGCCGCGGAATCTGCCGCAGCCGTCGTCACCCGTGTTCACCGACGCGGTGTTCGACGCCGCGCTGCCGGTGATCGAGGCGTCGGGTGGCGGCGTGTTCGTGCTGTGCACGACGCTGCGCGCGGTCGACCGGATCGCAGCGAAGCTGCGCGACACGATCGAGGCGCGTGGCTGGAACACGCCGCTCCTCGTGCAGGGCGATGCGAGCCGCACCGAACTGCTTGATCGGTTCCGTGCGTACGGCAACGCGATTCTCGTCGGCAGCCAGAGCTTCTGGGAGGGTGTCGACGTGCGAGGCGACGCGTTGTCGCTCGTCGTGATCGACAAGCTGCCGTTCGCGCCGCCCGACGATCCGGTGCTTGCCGCACGGCTCGATGCGCTGACGAAAAAGGGATTGAGCCCGTTCGCCGTCCATCAGCTGCCGCAGGCCGTCATCACGCTGAAGCAGGGCGCGGGCCGGCTGATTCGTGCGGAGACGGATCGCGGCGTGCTGATGATCTGCGACACGCGCCTCGTCGACAAGCCGTACGGCCGGCGTATCTGGCAGAGCCTGCCGCCCTTCAAGCGCACGCGCGAGATCGACGTCGTGCGCGATTTCTTCGCCGAGCGGCGCGAGGCCGAGCAGGCATAGGCAAGGGCGTCCAAGCGAATCGTCGACGGCGGCAGCGGCGGCGCGTGGCACGCGCCGCGGTCGACGCAGTCATCGCGACACGGATCGACGGCGCGCAAAAAGAAAAACCCGGCCTGTCGAGCCGGGTTTTTCTTTACCGCGTCGACTGCGCGGCGCTCAGAATTGCCACCACGATTTCTTCGCGCCCGGCCGTGCACGGCCCGTGACATACGGGCTGTCCGGGAACGTCGACGCGAGCACGCGTTTCGTGTCGTCGGCCAACTGGGGCTGATTCAGCTTCGCGTACGACAGCATCATGATGTGCAGTGCGTCCTCGATCGCGGGCGCGTTCTTGTATTCCTTGATCGCGAGCTGCGCGCGGTTGATCGCCGCGACGTATGCGCCGCGCCGATAGTAATAGTCGGCCGAGTGCACTTCGTGCGATGCGAGTGCGTTGACGATGTAGCGCATCCGCGCGGCCGCGTCCGGCGCATACTTGCTCTTCGGATAGCGGTCGACGACGACCTTGAATGCGTCATACGATTCGCGCAGCGCCTGCGGATCGCGCTCGCTCATGTCCTGGCCGGAGAAACGGCCGAAGAGACCGAGGTCGTCGTTGAAGTGGATCATCCCCTTCAGGTAGTACGCGTATGCGATATCCGGGTGATCCGGGTGGAGCTGGATGAAGCGGTCGATCGCCTGGTCGGCCGCGGCCGCTTCGTTGTCCTTCCAGTTACAGTAGGCGACATTGATCTGCGCCTGCTGCGCGAAATGGCCGAACGGATCGCGGCCCTGCAGCGCTTCGAAGTATTTCGCGCACTTGCCCCAGTCGCCGCCCGTCAATGCATCCTGAGCCTCTGAGTATAATTTGTTGTTCGACCAGGCCGCCGTTTCATCGGTCTTCTGCGGCAAGCCGTGGCAGCCCGCGACGAGCGCCGCGGCCGCGGCCAGCGCGGCCCAGGCCGCCGCAGGTTTCGCGACGCGTTTGGTCGAATGCATCATGGTGAATAGGGCTCGCATTGTCCTAGCTTCAAGTCTCAAGTGACCCAGTCTAAATGACCCGTTCAAGTACGTTGAATGCCCGTACGGGCACGTCAAACCGCGACGATTATAGCCCAAGCGCCGGCCTCGCCGACGCTTCTCCCGGTGATTCGCTCGACGACGATCTGACGAGCGACGCGCTCGTCGCTCCCGTGAGCGCCGATCTCGGCGCCGACGCGCCGCGCGTGATCGAGGTACCGCCCGCGCTTGCGGGCGAGCGCCTCGACAAGGCGCTCGCGCAGCTTTTCCCCGAGTTCTCGCGCAGCCGTCTGCAGCAATGGATCGAGTCGGAGCGCGTGCGCGTCGATGGCGCGCTCGCGAAGATCCGGCAGCCCGTGCCGCTCGGCGCGACGATCGAGCTGTTGCCGGACCTGCTGCCCGAGCAGCTCGCGTTCGCACCGGAGCCGGTGCCGCTTTCGGTCGTCTACGAGGACGACACGCTCGTCGTCATCGACAAGCCGGCCGGCCTCGTCGTCCACCCGGCCGCGGGCAACTGGAGCGGCACGCTGCTGAACGGCCTGCTGCACCGCTATGCCGACGCGGCCGGTTTGCCGCGCGCGGGCATCGTGCATCGGCTCGACAAGGAGACGTCGGGCCTGATGGTCGTCGCGCGCACGCTCGCCGCGCAGACCGATCTGATTCGCCAATTGCAGGCGCGCACGGTGAAGCGCCGCTATTTCGCGCTCGCATGGGGGCAGATGCCCGCCGAGGGCACGATCGATGCGCCGATCGGCCGCGACCCGCGCGAACGCACGCGGATGGCGGTCGTGACCGGCGCGGCGGGCAAGCCGGCGCGCACGCACTTTCGCACCGTCGATACGACGATGTGGGAACGCCAGCCGGTATCGGCGATCCATTGCGACCTCGAGACCGGGCGCACGCATCAGATCCGCGTACACTGCGCGCACGTCGGACATCCGCTCCTCGGCGATCCGGTGTACGGCCGCGCGCGCGGCAAGCGCTCGGTCGCGCCGCTGCCGGGCGGCTTCGCACGGCAGGCGCTGCACGCGTGGCGGCTCGGCCTCGTCCATCCAGCGACCGGCCGGACGATGCAATGGCGCGCGCCGCTGCCGGACGATCTCGCGGCGCTCGTCGACGCGCTCGGCTTCGGCTCGGACGATGCGGAATTCGGCGACGCCGACGCGGTCTATGACGACGGTTACGATGAAGGCATCCCGTATGCGGATGACGATGAGGATTGACTGCCGATGACGACGTTGCGACCCCTGACGCTCGCCGATTGCGTGCAACCCGACTGGCACGCGCCGCCGCGCGTGCGCGCGCTCGTCTCGACGCGCAACGGCGGCGTGAGCGACCCCCCTTTTGGCGGGTGGGGCGACGCGGGCGAGGTTGCGGGCGGGATGAACCTCGGCCGGCATACGGGCGACGACCCGGCGCACGTCGAGACGAACCGCGCGCGGTTGCTCGCGTTGACAGGCCAGCCGCGCGCGGCCTGGCTCGACCAGGTTCACGGCACGGACGTCGTGCGCGCGGAGGACGTGCTCGCCGCGAGCGAGGGCGAATCGGGCGAGGGCGAGACGGGCGGCGTCGTGCGCGCGGACGCGAGCGTGGCCGCGACGCCGGGCGCGGTTTGCGTCGTGATGGTCGCCGACTGTCTGCCGGTGCTGCTGTGCGACAGCGCGGGCCGTGCGGTCGGCGCTGCGCACGCGGGCTGGCGCGGCCTCGTCGCGGGAATCGTCGAGAAGACGGCCGAGCGTGTCGCGGCATTGGCGGGCGGCGGCGTCGACGATCTCCATGCGTATCTCGGCCCGGCGATCGGTCCGACCGCGTTCGAGGTCGGCGCCGAAGTGCGTTCGGCCTTTCTCGGTGCGGCGCCGCTCTCCGATTATGCGGCGACCGAGCGCGCGTTCGCGCCGCGGGCGGACGCCCCCGGCAAGTATCTGGCGGATCTCCATGCGCTTGCGCGGCTGCGCCTCGCGCGCGCGGGCGTCACGCACGTGAGCGGCGGCGCCGCGTGCACGGTGACCGAGCGCGAGCGTTTCTATTCGTATCGGCGCGATCGCGTGACGGGCCGAATGGCCGCGATGATCTGGCTCGCCGAATGACGGCCGCCCGCCGCGAGCGGCCCTTTATTGCGAATCGCGACGGAATCGAAGCGATATTTTCGCTGCGCTGCCTGGGCGCGATTTGCTGCGCTGCTCTGTGCGATTGCTGTCATCAAGATCGTCTAGACGACTCTTGCCGGCCCAATCGGCCGGGCGTTCCCGCCAAGCCTCGCGTAGCGCGTTTCGCAACAGTCATTCCGGTTTGCGAACCATGTGTTGTCGGAGGTGACGGATCACATGGGGAAAACGATAATGATAAAACTACTGCACTGCGGCAGAATCTGGAGAAACGCTCCAGAACACGACGCCCGGCTGGACGGGGCGTGCAGTGGGTGGTCGACATCATGCGGCTCGAGCAGGATTTCCAGGGTCCCCGCAGGCAATACCGAGGAACCACCGAGGAACCACCGTTAAGGCAGGTATGACAGCATCGAAAAATTCGTCGACGTCCTCTCATACGGATACTCCCCAAGGTCGCGAGACAGCCGGATCGGCGACCCAGCCCATGCAACAGATGTTCGAGGCCTGGCTGAACGCGTGGCGCGGCTTCGCGGACCCGGCCCGGGCAGCAGCAGGCGGTGCGTCCGCACAGCCGCCGTACGCGGCGTTCCAGCCGCCTCAGCCGTTCCCGTTCGCGATGCCGAAGATGCCGCCGATGCCGGAGTGGCCCGGCGCGGCCGCGTCGTTCCCGGGGCTCGCGCCCGTCGCGGCGGTGCCGCCCACGCAGTTGCAGAAGCTGCAGGCCGACTATTCGCGCGATTGTCTCGCGCTGATCCAGCAGGCGACGGCCGCGTCGCCGATCGCCCCTGATCTGAAAGACCGGCGCTTCAGCGCGGACGCGTGGAAGGCGTCGCCCGCGCACGCGTTCGCGGCCGCGTGGTATTTGCTGAACGCGCGCTATCTGGAGGAGCTCGCCGACGCGCTCGAGACCGATCCGAAGACCCGCGAGCGGATCCGCTTCACGATCCAGCAGTGGACAGCCGCGGCGTCGCCGAGCAACTTCCTCGCGCTCAATCCCGAGGCGCAGAAGAATCTCGTCGAGACGCAAGGCGAGAGCCTGCGGCTCGGGATGATGAACCTGCTCGCCGATATGCAGCGAGGCAAGATCTCGCAGACGGACGAATCGCAGTTCGTCGTCGGCAAGAATCTCGCGGTGACGGAAGGCGCGGTCGTCTACGAGAACGACCTGATCCAGTTGATCCAGTACAAGCCGACGACGGCGACCGTGTTCGAGCGGCCGCTCCTCGTCGTGCCGCCTTGCATCAACAAGTTCTACATCCTCGATCTGCAGCCGGAGAATTCGCTCGTCGCGCATGCGCTGTCGTGCGGCCATCAGGTCTATCTGGTGTCGTGGCGCAACGCCGACGCGTCGGTCGCGCACAAGACCTGGGACGACTATATGGACGAGGGGCTCCTCGCCGCGATCGACGTCGTTCAGCAGGTGAGCGGGCGCGAGCAGATCAACACGCTCGGCTTCTGCGTCGGCGGGACGATGCTCGCGACGGCGCTTGCGGTGCTCGCTGCGCGTGGCGAACATCCGGCCGCATCGATGACGCTTCTCACTGCGATGCTCGACTTCTCCGATACGGGCATCCTCGACGTGTTCGTCGACGAAGCGCACGTGCAAATGCGCGAACAGACGATCGGCGGCAAGAACGGCGCGACGCCGGGCCTGATGCGCGGCGTCGAGTTCGCGAATACGTTCTCGTTCCTGCGTCCGAACGATCTCGTCTGGAACTACGTCGTCGACAACTACCTGAAGGGCCGCACGCCGGCGCCGTTCGACCTGCTGTACTGGAACAGCGATTCGACGAGCCTGCCCGGCCCGATGTACGCGTGGTATCTGCGGAACACCTATCTCGAGAACAAGCTGCGCGAGCCGGACGCACTCACCGTGTGCGGCGAGCCCGTCGATCTGTCGCGGATCGACTTGCCGACCTTCATCTACGGCTCGCGCGAGGATCACATCGTGCCGTGGCAGACCGCATATGAATCGACGTCGCTGCTGACGGGGCCGCTCGAGTTCGTGCTCGGCGCGTCGGGCCACATCGCGGGCGTCATCAATCCGCCCGCGAAGAAAAAGCGCAGCTACTGGACCTACGACGCGGGTGTGAAGGAACTGCCGGAATCGGCGAACGACTGGCTCGACGCGGCGACCGAGCATCCGGGCAGTTGGTGGCCGGAGTGGATCGAGTGGCTCGACCAGTACGGCGGCCGCAAGGTGAAGCCGCGCGCGCAACTCGGTTCCGCGCGCTTCCCGGCGATCGAGCCCGCGCCCGGCCGGTATGTGATGCGCCGCGATTGACGAACGGCGTAAGGCGGAGCACGCTTTCCTGCGCTACCGATTTTTAACAGGGCGGTTCGCGGCGCGCCGTGCCGCGTTCGCTCGGAGGATAGGGAAATGACTGACGTAGTGATCGTATCGGCCGCGCGCACCGCGGTCGGCAAATTCGGCGGCTCGCTCGCGAAGATCGCGGCGCCGGAGCTCGGCGCAACCGTGATCCGCGCAGTGCTCGAGCGAGCGGGCGTGAAGCCGGAGCAGATCAGCGAAGTGATCCTGGGCCAGGTGCTGACGGCGGGCTCGGGCCAGAACCCGGCGCGCCAGGCGCTGATCGCGGCGGGGCTGCCGAGCGCGGTGCCCGGCATGACGATCAACAAGGTGTGCGGCTCGGGCCTGAAGGCCGTGATGCTCGCCGCGAACGCGATCGTCGCGGGCGATGCGGAAATCGTCGTCGCGGGCGGCCAGGAGAACATGAGCGCCGCGCCGCACGTGCTGCCGGGCTCGCGCGACGGCTTCCGGATGGGCGACGCGAAGCTCGTCGACAGCATGATCGTCGACGGCCTGTGGGACGTCTATAACAAGTACCACATGGGCGTCACCGCGGAGAACGTCGCGAAGGAGTACGGCATCACGCGCGAAGAGCAGGACCAGTTCGCCGCGCTGTCGCAGAACAAGGCGGAGGCCGCGCAGAAGGCAGGCCGCTTCGACGACGAGATCGTGCCGATCGGGATCCCGCAGCGCAAGGGCGAGCCGCTTCGCTTCGCGACCGACGAATTCGTCCGCCATGGCGTGACGGCCGAGTCGCTCGCGGGCCTGAAGCCCGCGTTCACGAAGGACGGCACGGTGACGGCCGCGAACGCGTCCGGCATCAACGACGGCGCGGCCGCGGTGCTCGTGATGTCGGCGAACAAGGCCGAGGCGCTCGGCCTCGAGCCGCTTGCGCGGATCAAGGCGTACGCGAACGCGGGCGTCGATCCGAGCGTGATGGGCATGGGCCCCGTGCCGGCATCGCGCCGCTGTCTCGAGCGCGCGGGCTGGTCGGTCGGCGATCTCGACCTGATGGAGATCAACGAGGCGTTCGCCGCGCAGGCGCTCGCGGTCCACAAGCAGATGGGCTGGGATACGTCGAAGGTCAACGTGAACGGCGGCGCGATCGCGATCGGCCATCCGATCGGCGCGTCGGGCTGCCGGATTCTCGTCACGCTGCTGCACGAAATGCAGAAGCGCGATGCGAAACGCGGCCTCGCGTCGCTTTGCATCGGCGGCGGGATGGGTGTCGCGCTCGCGGTCGAGCGTCCGTAACGCGAGTCCGACGGCAACCGGTCGGGCCGTGCCGATGGGCGCGACCCGGCGAACAGGCGGATCGGCAGGCAGGCGACGGAGAGGTTGCCGCGCGGCGCTTCTCAAAACGATAATGGAGTGATGGTTATGTCTCAGCGAATTGCTTACGTAACGGGCGGGATGGGCGGCATCGGCACGAGCATCTGCCAGCGCTTGCACAAGGACGGCTTCAAGGTGGTCGCGGGCTGCGGCCCGAATTCGCCGCGCCGCGTGAAATGGCTCGAGGACCAGAAGGCGCTCGGCTACGAGTTCCATGCGTCCGAAGGCAACGTCGGCGACTGGGATTCGACGAAGCTGGCGTTCGACAAGGTGAAGGCCGAGATCGGCGAGGTCGACGTGCTCGTCAACAACGCGGGCATCACGCGCGACGTCGTGTTCCGCAAGATGACGCGCGAAGACTGGACGGCCGTGATCGACACGAACCTGACGAGTCTCTTCAACGTCACGAAGCAGGTGATCGACGGTATGGTCGAGCGCGGCTGGGGGCGCGTCATCAATATCTCGTCGGTGAACGGCCAGAAGGGGCAGTTCGGCCAGACGAACTACTCGACCGCGAAGGCGGGCATTCACGGCTTCACGATGTCGCTCGCGCAGGAAGTCGCGACGAAGGGCGTGACGGTCAACACGGTGTCGCCGGGCTACATCGGCACGGACATGGTGAAGGCGATTCGTCCGGACGTGCTCGAGAAGATCGTCGCGACGATTCCGGTGCGCCGTCTCGGCTCGCCCGACGAGATCGGCTCGATCGTCGCCTGGCTCGCGTCGGAAGAGTCCGGCTTTTCGACGGGCGCCGATTTCTCGCTGAACGGCGGCTTGCATATGGGCTGAGCCACATGGCCGGGCGGCGCATGCCGTCCGGCCATGTGGGTCGGATGTTCCGGGAACGCCCGGTGCCGCGCGCGGTCGTGCCTGCGTGCGGCACCGGGCGCCGTCACTGCGCTCATCAGGCGCTCAAAGGCGTTACATGACTACTACAAAGAATACTGGCGAACGGCTGATCAAGAAGTATCCGAACCGCCGTTTGTACGATACGGAGACGAGCACCTACATTACGTTGACCGACGTGAAGCAGCTCGTGCTCGACCAGGAGGATTTCAAGGTCATCGATGCGAAGAGCAACGAAGACCTGACTCGCAGCATCCTGCTGCAGATCATTCTCGAAGAGGAAAGCGGCGGTGTGCCGATGTTCTCGTCGTCGATGCTGTCGCAGATCATCCGTTTCTACGGGCATGCGATGCAGGGGATGATGGGCGCGTACCTGGAGAAGAACATCCAGGCGTTCATCGACATCCAGAGCAAGCTCGCCGACCAATCGAAGAGTCTGTACGAAAACAATGCGATGAACCCGGAAGTCTGGTCGCAGTTCATGAACATGCAGGCGCCGATGATGCAAGGGATGATGACGAGCTACATCGAGCAGTCGAAGAACATGTTCGTGCAGATGCAGGAGCAGATGCAGAACCAGGCGAAGACGATGTTCAGTTCGTTCCCGTTCAAGCCGACGCCGCCGGGCAGCGAGCCGGAGAAAAAGTAGACGCAACGCGCGACGTCGTGCGACGTCTTTCGCCGGGACCGTGGCCGGAATGCGACCCGGCTGCGTTGCGATACTGCATGTGTCGTCGCTCCGTGAACCCGCTTGCGGCTCGGCGGGGCGGCATCGATTACGCTCGGAGGGCGCATCGCCCGAGGGGCCGCGGCTTGCCGCGCGTCATCGGGCGGACGTCGCAATCGCATGCAGGAAACGGCGCCGCGCAGGCGCCGTTTTTTTCGGGGTGGGATGCGCCGAGTGATGCCGCCGCAGCAGACGGGCAGGCGGCCGTTTCGTCTGCGACGCACGCGCCGCATTCGCGAACCCGCCTCCTGAAGCTGTCGGCCGGCCTCGCGCGTCTGCCGTGTACGAGCGCGATGGACGCGTGCTACGTCGGGGCGATCCGGCTCATGAGGCTCGTCACCAAGCAGCTCGCAATCGGCGTCACGCATGCGGTCCGGGTGGGCGACGCGCTCGGTGTGCTCCCTCGGGGAAACGTCGCCGCGCGGAGGGTAAAATGCCGGCAAACCCAAGGCGTGCCGCCACCGGACGCCGTCCCCTCACGCATGGAAGCGATAGTTGGAAAATTCATTGAAATCACGCGGTAAGCCGCTCGCCGCGCCCAAGGTGGGCATGGTTTCGCTCGGGTGCCCGAAGGATGGGGTAAATAAACTGATTGCTTCGTAAATTTGCCTGTATCAACGTTGTTGACACATCGGTGCCTCGGAGCTATAGTGTTTCTACACGTTTATACGTGATCAACTGAAGCAGATAAGGAGTGCGTGATGGCTGTGCAGACCCTCAAGCGTTGGGGGAACAGTCTTGCGGTTCGAATCCCTGCAAGTGTTGCTCAAGAGGCGCACTTTGCAGAGGGGCAAGAAGTTGACGTTCATGTGGTTGATGGCAAGGTGCAGATTCTTCCGCACGCAGGTATCAAGCGTTTTTCTCGCGAGAGGTACTTGCAGCAGCTTCGCGAGGGGAAGCTGGAGCCGCATCCGATCGTTGACTTCGGTGAACCGCAGGGCTCGGAGTTTGGTGGACCAGACGATCCGACCTGACGCAGAACTAGAAGGACAGAAACAAGATGCTCAATGGAGTGCCGGAAGCAGGTGATGTGATTCGGCTGTATATCGGACCGAGTAAGGGTAACGAGCAAGACGGATATAGGGCGGTGGTCGTGCTCACGCCCGTGGACATCAACGAATTGACGGGGCGTGTGGTCGGTTTGCCGATCACGTCGACGGTTCGGGGTTGGGAAACTGAGATCCCGATCGCGAGCCTTGCTCGTCCAGGCGTCGCTCTTGTGGATCAAATTGTGAATCTCTCGTTTAAGGCGCGGGAGTTCAGATTCAATGGCGAGCGCGCAACGGATGAAGAAATGGAGGCGATCAGGTATGCGGTTCGAATGTACCTAGATCTGTAATTATTGAAATGGCACCCTTAGGTGCCATTTTTTGTCGCGTTGGGCGCGTAAGCGGCCGGATTTGGAATAAAAAAACAGCGCCGCAAGGGCGCTGTCCATCAACTTCGCGATTCCGGAGTGGTGTCACGGATCGGCGTAATGGAGCCTGGGAAGATCGGCGTAAAGGCGCCACTTGGAAGGGTTGGGAAACGCAGTTT
>NZ_LOWC01000028.1:0-2483 GCF_001522845.1 Burkholderia sp. BDU5
CTCCCGAATCCTCTCACCCTTTCGAACGTCGAGCTGCAGTGCTCGATGTCGTATTATGGAACCTTGCTTCGGGCAGCCGGCACGCACCGGCGCGCGGCGTTCTCCTGCCATGCCGCGTGCGCTCGAATCTTCTATTCGGCAGGCGGCAAGGACCGGCATGAAAACGAAAGACACACGTCAGCCAGCTCCGGGTCGCAGCGGCGCGGAACGCGCGTACTGGGACGGCCTAATCAAGCAATCCGAGAAGGACAGCAAGGAAAGCAAGCGCGTGCTCGAGCGCATGCAACGCGACAGCCTGAAGCGCAGCAAGTAAGGTGCGCACGCACGGTGCCCTCTGAACGGAGGGCACCGTGAACTATTACCCCCATCACATCGGCGATTTCAGGTCCGGCACGGTCAACATGAGCCGTGTCGAGCGATGGATCTACCGCGACCTGATCGACGTCTACTACGACACCGAGAAACCCCTCCCGCTGGACTTGGACGCGGTGTGCTACGCCGTCGGCGTGAGCGCCGAGGAAGAGCGCCGCGCCGTGGCGAACCTGTTGCGTTTCAAGTTCACGCAGACGGACGCCGGATACGTCCACGAACGATGCGAAATCGAGATCGCTGCCTACCGTTTGCGCGCCGAAACCGCCCAGGAGAACGGGAAAAAGGGCGGCCGGCCGAAAAAGCGGACGGCTAGCGAGTCGGGTACCAAACAGAACCCAGCTGAAACCCAAGAAAAACCCAGTGGGTTTTCGTCGGGTTCCGATCCGGTTGCCAGTGGCCCCCCAGACATAACCGGTTCTAAAACTAACCAAGAACCAAGAACCAATAACCAATATGTAAACCATAGCGGCGGCGGCACAGCACAGGCAGTAACGCGCGAGGACGCGCCGATCGCCGCCGCCGCTTTCGTCGAAATTCTTCGAACGTCGGGCGTCGGCTTCGCCGCCGATGACTCGCGGTTGGCGAGTTGGCCGGGGCGAGGCGTGACGGCTGACGACCTGCGAGCGGCCATCGCCACGGGCCGCAAGCGCCGCGAGCGCGAGGGCAGCGGGCAGCCGCTCAACGTCGGCTTCCTCGACACGATCCTCGGCGACTTGCTGGCCGCGCGTGCGGCGACGTCTGCGGCGGCCACACGCACCGTCGGCGATTGGTGGCGCTCGTGGACCGGCATCGTCGAGCACGGCGGCACGCTCGGCGTCGAGCAGGGCCGCGACGAACCTCCGTTCGATTTCAAGCTGCGCGTGTTCGACGCTGCGGGCGATGGCCCGTGGTGGGACGACCACAACCGCGCGTTTCGCAACACTGCCGGCCCCGTCGCGGCCGGCGCTTTGATGGGGGAAGGGCGATGAACTGCAAACCTGGCGATCTCGCATACGTCGCGAAATCCGACATGCCGGAGGCGCTTGGCCTGCCGGTAACCGTCACGGAAGACGGGATGCAATCCAATTTCGGTTGGGCGTGGGTGGTTCGTGCGTCGAGTCCGATCACGTGCTGGAACTACTGCACGAAACGCTTCGTTCAGAGCGGCGAATTCCTCGTTCCGGACGTGGATCTGCGCCCCATCAGCGGGGTGCCGGTGACCGACGGCGTGAGCGACGAGGTGACGGCGTGAGGGTCATGGGAATGGATGTGATCGAGTCTCCCCTGTGCGCTGACGTGCCGCGCATGACCGTTTCGCCTCGATTTGCCGAGCTGATGCCCGCCGAGTTCGTGAGCGACTTGAACCGATGGATGCGCGAGTTCTTCGGCACTTCCGACGTGTCGTACATCGTCGAAGGCCGCACGATCGTCATGAGCCCACGCGCGGCAGCAGATTTCCGCCGGCGGGCTTCGCAGGCTTCAGTTCGTCCCGGGCACTGGCAAGGGTGGCGAGCATGACGCAGCAATCGCTCATCACGGCCTCGCCGATCGCGCAGCGCGTCGAGTTCGTCGTCCCCGGCACGCCGGTCGCGAAGGGGCGCCCGAAGTTCGCGCGCCGCGGCGCCCACGTCCGGGTCTACACGCCCGAGGAGACGGAGCGGTACGAGAACCTCGTGAAGATGGCCGCCCGCGCGGCGATGCGCAGCGCCACGCCGTACGCCGGCCCGATCCGCCTGATCGTGCACATCGGCCTGCCCATCCCGGCGAGCTGGTCGATGAAGCGCCAGGGCGAAGCGGCCGCCGGCGCCATCGGCGCGACGAAGAAGCCGGACTGGTCGAACGTGGTGAAGGCGATCGAGGACGGAATGAATGGCGTGGTGTTCGCCGACGACAGTCAGGTGATCGACTGTTGGGTGTCGAAGCGCTACAGCCGCACTCCCGGGGTACGGGTGGAAGCCATCGAATTGAACTTGCAACGGGCCTAGGACTATGACGCGCACGATCAGCAACGTTGGCCCGGCGTTGAAGGACGGCATGAACGGAGTGGTGTACGTCGACGACGGCCAGGTCGTCGACCTCTGGGTGTCGAAGCGCTACGCGCGCACGCCGGGTGTGCGCATCGAGGCGATCGA